>NZ_JBFUGT010000027.1:0-60408 GCF_056402775.1 Rhodococcus sp. P3_B8 | reverse complement strand
CTGCTCGCCAGAAACAAGGTCACCCGGCGGCGTGGTCAGATGCCTACGATCCGGGTCGCCGAGCATGCGCCGGTGCGCAAGTGCCGGGACAAGAACAATCCCACCCCGAGCAGAGCACGACATCGCCGGGTCCGCCACAGCCTCCCTGCCGCAACACCGTGGTTGGGGGTGACTCCGAAACAGCATGTTCCTGCACCACAAGCGTCGGTGTGGGACACGGTCAAACCCACACCACCGCACGGTGATGCGGGTAGCCGTGACACACATACACCTCTACAGTCTGCTACACGAGTGGCAGATAGTATGAGATCTATGTAGACGCTGCTCTCGATTCGTGAACAGACGAGGGGGGCTTCGTGGGAACGTTGAAAGCTGATCTGGATGAGCTCGAAAAGCTGGGGGGAACCTTGCACGGGCTTGCCGACGAGGCGAGCGGTTTGAGAACCGGCCCGGCGGCGGGACCGTTCATGTCGAGCGTGGGGGGCGTGATGTCCTCGGTCATCGAGGCGGCCGGGATCTCGGCGGATCTCGTTGATGGAGCGCTTGTCCCAGCGATCAAGGAAAGACTCGGCGAGACCGGGGACGTGATGATCCACGTTGCGCAGGAGTACCGCAGCCAGGACGAATCGTCGGCCGACCGATTCGTTACTGCCTACACGAACGCAACGGGCGACTGGAGCGGTGACGCATGAGCATCACCCGGACCCAGATCGAATCCTGGAATCCCTCGACGCTGACCGAGATCGGTGACGCCTGGATCGCCCTCGGCACCAAGGTCGAAGATCTCTTCACTCGATACGTCGACGGCGTGACCAAGGTCAACGACGCCTACTGGGAGGGTAAGACCGCCGAGGCCGCCCAGAACAGAGCGAACGCCGACAAGAAGACAGCCCTTGTGGTGGTGGATCAACTCGAAGCTCTCGCCAACCGCGCGAAACAGGGTTTCCACGATGTGGACGCGCCCCTGCAGCGCGCACGGATGGCGATCACGGCCGCGGAGTGTGCGGGTTTCCGTGTAGCCGACGACTTGACCGTCACCGATCCCGCGAACCCCGATCCCGACAACGATCGCGTGACCGAGATGACCGGATGGCAACGCGAGATCGTCGACGCGGCGTCGGCGACGGAGACTGCCGACGCGAGCGTCAAGGCTGCGCTCAATTCGGCTCGCGACGGATTACGGGCCACCTTCACTTCAGCCGCGGCACTGGGCTCCGATCAAGGCGCGTCCGACGGGACGCAACTCGTGTCCGATCCCGCCGGAATGGATCCAGAGCAGGTCCGGCGGCTGATTGAGGCCGGGGAACTGACATCCGGACAACTCGACGCCGTGAACTCCGGCAACACCGCGACAGTCCCTGCGTCTCAGATGGAGTATCTGAACCAGATCAGCCGGTCGCTGGATGGAAAAAGCCCGCAGGAGATCCAGCAGATCATCGACCAACTGCCCTCGGATTCGGGGCGCGCCCTGGCGAACTCACTCCAGATCGTGTCGAACGACAAGGTCACCGCCACCGTCAAAGGCGACTCGCAGGTGCCGACCAATGGCGGCCTGAACCTGCTACCCGACAAGATGCGCGAATCGCTGACCCGCGACGACCTCGTGAACCGCGATTTCAAGATGGTCGGATCCACCGGCGCAGCCAGCGTCGAACTGAACAGTGTCGCCGACAACCAGGCCATCGCGCACATCGTCCAGGCCGGCGATGCGCAATACAAGAAAGGCAGCAGCCTCGATCAGCACCTGCTGGAGGTGGGTCGCCAGTACCTCGACGCCCAGGTTGCGCACGAGCAGAACCCCAACCACACGTTCGAGTACTTCACAGTCGACGGTCGAGGTACCGAGAACACGGCGATCACCGAAAGCATCTTCACCGCCGTCGGCGACGACAAGATCGCCGTCGAGAACGCTGTCACCCAGCCCGACACCGGCCAGAACCTGGTTCGCGACGTCCTCACGCACAACTGGTCCGACAACGGGCAATCGGCAGCCTCGATGTTCCAGTTCGGCGTCGCCGAGGCCACAGTCGAGGACCCCGACAATCGAGCCGACGTCGTATCCGCCACGCGCAGCGGGCAGATCATGTCGGCCGTCGCCGAGAACATGAGTACCGACTGGGACACGCTGAGGGGAATACCCGGAACCAACGGGCAATCCGTCGGGGAGATCAATGCGGACCTCCTTCGGACCGTGTCTCACAGCATGAGTCCGTACATCGGCGATCTCGCGGGTGCCGGCAGACCGGAGAACCCCGGATTCGACATCGGCACTTGGGCAGACCCGGCCGACAACAACCACTTCGGCGGCTCGGCGAACGTCTTCGCCGTCATGAACACCGACCCGGAGGCGGGTACACATTTCACCCGGTCCTCGATGCAGGAAATCCTCGCCGCCGAGGGCCGGTACGCGCACGACCCGTCGGCACCCCTGGCCGGTGGCGACCTCTCCACCGCCGGCCGAATCCACGGCCTCATAGACCGGGGGCTACTCCTCTCGACCGAGGACAGCTACAGCGACAAGGCCGAGCAGGCGCAGGCCATCTACGACCGCAAGGCCGCGGCCTACGGTGCGCTCACCAGCGTCGGCTCCGTAGGCCTGGACCGACTGCCCGGCGGGGAGTTCATCAACACCATGATCGACGCCGGCGGCGACCCGTTGAAGGACGCCATCATCGGCAAAGCGCCGGGGCCGGCACCATCCGTTCCCCTGGAGGCTCCTGACTTCTACCGCGACTACTACAACATCCTGCGGGTGACACCGGATCTCCCGCCGTCCGCGCAGGTCGACTTTCCTTGGGCATTCGACAGTTCCGGGGAGCTTCGCAGTTGGGAGGATGTCCAATCCGATCCTGCGAACCGTTCGCTCCTCAAGGATGGCTATCAGACGATGTTCAGTCGTCTCGGCGATCCAGCAGATGGTAATGGCGAACGCATGCGCAACGGGTACGACGATGTGGTCCGCAATGACGGTTGAGCGCAGGAGTTCCCGGTGGTCCGTGACGGTGGCGGCTGCGGCAATCCTTGCCTCAGGTTGCGCACCCAGCGTTGGAGGTGAACCCGGAGCCGCAGAACAGGAACCCACTATTCTCTACACGAACGTGTGGTCGGCCAATCCGGGCATCAATCTGATGCAGCGGGGTCCTGAGCTGGTGCGTGCTGCCTATGAGGCCGCCGACTACACACGGTTCGTCGGTCAGGCCCACTCCTTTCCCGGGTATCCCGCTGCGGTCGGTGGCCCTGCTCGACAGGGCAACCCCGACAAGGAAGAGTTTTTCACCTGGCTCGAACCCGGTGAGGACGAGCAAATTCCCCTCACCAACTTCGCCCACATCACCTCGTACGAAGAGTCGGGCCCAGATATCGGTGCGACCGTGTGTAGCTACAACCTGCATGCCGATCCGGGAACGAATCTCAGCGTCGAAGGACTCAACATCGCATTCCGTGTCGAACTCGAGCGAACCGCCGACGACCCGGGCCAGCCGGGTGTTCCTGACACCGACCCCGCCCGGCAGGATCCCCGCGCGCATCGGGTACCGACGTGGAATGTGTTCGAGGGCTGGAAGATCACCAAGCTCCATTACCTGCGTCGGCTGAATGGTGATGTCATTCCACAGGGCTGCACGGACTGGTGGCAGCAGCAGTTCCCGGCGTTCGCCCCGAATGCGTCCGGCAACCTCGTGCCGCCTGCCGGGTTCGAACCGCCGACCATGCCTGTTGCCGTGCAGTATCCGGAGTGGATCGGGCCCGCGAATTCCGAGTAGCCGGCTTCGCCACCCGTGCGCGGTTGAGGAGTCCAGGCACTCGTCGACCGCTCACAGGCGGCGGCGCCGCCTGTCGTCGATGTAGAACAGCACGAGGGCTCCGCACAGGAGGGCGGCGGGGATCCAGGCGGCGGATCCGCCGAAGTAGCGGGTGGCGAATGCTCCGACGACGGCCCCACCGGCGAAGCTGCTGACGATGGCGGCGTACACCCGGGTGTGCTGACGCGATTCGGGGACCTTCTCGATGAATCCGGCGTACGCCGATTCGGTGAAGCGCATGAGGTTGCCGGTGGTGGCCACGGCGATGTACGACAGCGACCCGATGGTGCGGAACAGGCCGAACTGCATGGCCGCGACGAACGCAATGGGAACGGTGACCAGCGCGTTGGGGACGTTTGCGGGAACGAACGCGACCGCGACGAGGACGACGATCTGCGCGACCATCGCGATCCGGATCGGGTGGTCGAAGACGCTGTGGGCGAGTTCGCTCTTGAGCAGGTGCGCGAACGCGACACCGACGATGAACGCGAGGATCGGCCACAGGTGTGCCCGGGCGGCGTGGAAGTGCCGCTCCGACAGGTCGATGGCCATGAGGATGACGTTGCCGGTCTGGGCGTTCGCGAAGACGCCGCCGCGGCTGATGTAGGTGTAGGCGTCGAGGAAGCCGCCCGCGGCGGTGAGGAGCAGAGCGAACCGCAGCGTCGTGGATGTCTTCGGCACCTCCACCTGACCACCCCTACCGAATCGGGCCTGCTTTGCAGCCTAGAGGTCGGACGCGAGCGGGATCTCCTTCTCGGCCCGATCCGACATCCATTCGCGCAGTACTTTCGTGGCGATGACGTCGTCCTCGTTGTATTGCAGCAGTCGTTCGCGCTGGGTGAGGTCGGGTTCGCCGTCGTAGCCGACGGCTTCGCGGTACCAGCTCATCGACGCTTCACCGCTGGCGTCGGCGTCGCGCCACCGGAATCCGGCGACCGGGGCGATCTTCTTGAGGCCCTTGCCGCCCGGGCAGATGAACTGGTCGCTGATGGCCTGGTAGATGTCGACCCATTGTGGGCTGTCGATGAATTCCCGGATCTCGGCCTCGGTGGGGATGCCGGGTGTCCCGGCGAACCGGCGGGCGGAGTCCAGCAACCACTTGTCCTCCGCGGACCGCGAATAGCAGTACGCGGCGAAGGTTCTGCCGCTCAGCGCCGCCGCTTCCCGCTCGGCCATCAGCCACGTCCAGAATTCGGCGAACGACCGCGCCTCGTCCTGCGTCGGCACTGGGTCCCAGCTGACGAACGGCCGGTACGCCGACACCCCGTCCACGTTGAGCAGCGTGCCCCACAGGTAGGCGCCGTGTTCCTGGTAGCTCTCCATGTCGACGTCCACCTCGACGTCCGCGCGGGTCACCCGGATCTCCGGGAACCGTCGCACCAGCGGTGCCCCCGCGAGCCACGCCTTCGCGGTGACGACGGCGTCCTCGAACGCGCCGTGCGGCCAGTCCTCGAGCGGTTCGCGGTCCCACGCCGCGAGGTCGTCGATGGTGTGGCAGCCCGCGTCGCGCAGCATGTCGGCGCGGGAACCGGTGGCCACCAGGCTCACGTCGTGTGTCTGGGTCAACTGCTCCTCGCACCCGGGCCACCACGGGCAGGAACGGCATTCGCCGATCCTCGACGGCACGGTCGCCGATTCCCCGCGGGCGACGGCGAGCCGGTCGGCGAAGCGTTCGTCGTAGTCGTCGAGGATGGTGGTGAGGTCGTGCACGAAGATGACATCGGAGCCGTAGCCGATCGCACCGGCCACCAGGGCCGGACTCGCGAACCCGTGCCGCTCGAGCATCCGATACACCTGCGCGACGCGCATCTGGTCGCGGACCTGGCTGCGCGGCTTCCGCGTCGCGTCCTCCCGCGGTCGCCACTCGAACATGTCCGACGTCAGCGCGCCGCGGCCGGGATCGGTGACCTTGTGATTGACGACGATCACGGGGATGTACCCGCCGTGGTTCTCGTCACGGATGAGGATCTCGCAGCGCGCCCGCCGGCCGGCGTCCCGGTCGAGTGGGAGCACGGCTCCCCAGATGCGGTCGGCGCCCGCCTCGCACGCGGCCAGGGTGTCCTCGGCCCGCAGGCGCAGGCTCTGCTCGGTGTCGATCTGCACCCACCGTTCCGGTGCGTGGCCGGTGAGGATCCGGCGGACGTCTTCACGCTTGGCGGCGGCGGCATCCTGACGCTGGCGGACGCCCGGATCCTCGGGCGCGGCCGCGAGTTGGTCGGGGAACGCCGCATCGAGGTGCACCCGGTGGCGGCACCGCGTCAGTGCGCTGGCATCGATCACCGTCCCCGACGCCTTTCCGGGAGAGGCGTCGGGTTCTGATTGCTGACCGATATGGGAACACACGATGACGAAGATTATGTGCTCCCCTAGGCTGATCCCGAAGCACCGGATGCAGTTGGTAGCGTGGGCTGCGCTGAAACACCAGGAAAAGGGGTCTTTTCGATGGGGTTGTTCAAGAAACGTAAGTCCCGAGCCACCCGCAAGGCGGAAGCCAAGGCACTCAGGCACAAGGCCGGAGTGGAGGCGAAGCTGAGCGCGAAGAACGAACGGAAGCGCGACAAGCAGTCCGCCAAGGCCGGCCGCAAGCTCGAGGCTGCCGAGCTGAAGTCACTGAAGAAGGTCGAGAAGGCTCAGATCGCTGCGCTGAAGGCCGAGGAGAAGGCCGCGGCCCAGAAGGGTTTCACGGTCGCCGCCGTCCGCAAGTACCTCGGTGTCGCACGCCTGCTGACGCCGGTGCTGCTGCCGATCGCCTACCGGGCCGCCACGGTCGTGCGCGGGCAGATCGATGCCCGCCGTGCCGACCGGATGGGCGTCGACATCGACCAGCTCGCCAACTTCACCGGGCACGGCGCCAAGCTCAGCGCCCGCATCGCCGGTGCCGAAAGCTCCACCACGGAGATCCTCGGGCAGAAGCCGGACGACGCGGAGACGCAGAAGTTCGCCGCCGCGATCCGTGAGCGCCTCGGTGATCTGAGCACCGCCGTCCGCGCGGCCGAGCAGATGCCGCAGGCCCGCCGCAAGGCCGCTCATCACGCCATCTCGTCCGAACTCGACGGAGTCGAAGCCGATCTCCTCGCCCGCCTCGGCGTGCGCTGAACGACCCGACCCACCGCAATGTCCCCTGCCCGCCCCGCCGCGACCGCCACCCTTCGGGGCTCGGCGGTCGGCGCGCTCGTGGCCGCTCTCGCGGTCGCCGCGCACGGCATCGGCGGGGGCGGCCTCCCCGAATCCGCCGCGCTGACCCTGCTGCTCGTCACGTGCAGCGGTGTCGGTGCGGTCACCGCGCAACTGCCCGCCCGCTTCCACGGACCGCTCGCGCTGATGGGTGCCCTCGGTGTCGGCCAGGTGGCCGGACACTTCGCACTGACGCTCACCTCGCACGTGCACTCGGTGGTCCCGGCCTTGCCGATGCTCGCCGCGCACGCGGCCGCCACCGCGATCTGCGCCCTGCTGGTCGCGAACGCCGAGCGTCTGTACGGCCCCCTCGTTCACGTCTGGCGGGTGGTGCTCCGCGGCGCACCGCAGCCCGTCTCGGCGGTGACCACGGCACACGTCCCCGCGCGTCCCGCGAATCCCGTGGTCGCCCTGCTGCGCGCGAGCATTTCGCGTCGCGGTCCCCCGGTCCCGGTCTGACTCTCACCTCTTCTCCGTTCAGACCCTCAAAGGACCTTCGATGAATTCCCTCGTTTCCCGTGCCCTTTTCACGGCCGGTGCCGCCGGTGGCGCCATGCTGCTCGCGGCCGGTGTCGCCGCCGCCCACGTGACCGTCGTCGCCCCCGGCGCCGAGCAGGGCGGCTACTCCGTCCTGACGTTCCGCGTTCCCACCGAATCCGAGACGGCGTCCACCACCAAGCTGACCGTCACGCTCCCCGACCTGAAGTCGGCCCGCACCACACCGCTGCCGGGGTGGACGTCCGTCGTCGAGAAGGACCCGACGTCCAAGCTCGCAAAGTCCGTGACGTGGACCGCCGACCCCGGTGTCGGTGTGGCGCCCGGCCAGTTCCAGCAGTTCGAACTGTCCGCCGGACCGCTGCCGGAGCAGGACGAGGTGTCGTTCCCGGCCGCCCAGACGTACAGCGACGGCGAGGTCGTCAACTGGGATCAGGCGGTCGGCGCCGACGGCGCGGAGCCCGGCAAGCCGGCACCCACGCTCACACTGGCCGCGGCGAGCGGTGAAGACCACAGCCACGACGCGGGCGGCGCCACGACGTCCGAGGAGACCGAGACGACGGCGTCCGGCACCGACGACACCGCCCGCTGGCTGGGCGGCATCGGCCTGGTCCTCGGCGCGCTCGGTGCGGCCCTCGGCCTCGGCGCCATGGTCCGGAGCCGTCGCTCATGAGAGGACGCACCACCTTCACGTCGGTGAAGGTGATCGCGGTCGGGCTCCTGACCATGCTCGCGAGCATGCTCGGGGCCGGCACCGCGCTCGCCCATTCCGTGGTGATCAGCTCCACCCCCGAGAACGGCGCGGAGATCGCGGCCGGCCCGGAACGGGTGAGCGTCACGTTCAACGAGGCGCTGCAGGAATCGTTCGCGTCCCTCACCGTGGTGGGGCCCGACGGCAACCTGTGGACCAAGGGTGACCCCGCCGTCGAGGGGCCCACGGTCAGTGCCGAACTCGGCGAACTGGGACCGGCCGGTGTGTACACCGTCGCGTTCCGCGTCACGTCCGCCGACGGGCATCCGGTGAGCGGAACCCGCACGTTCACCCTCACCGAGGAGGGGTCGGGCACCCCCGGCGCCGCAGCGGACAGCTCGGGTGAATCCGGCAGCGGCGGAGTTCCGCTGTGGCCGTTCATCGTTGCCGGTGTGCTCGTGTTCGGCGGCGGACTGTGGTTCGCGCTCCGCAAGCCTCGCGGCGAGAACTGAGCACGGTGGGTACGGCGCGACAGTCCTGGCTGCTGTTCGCCGTACCCACATCGCTCGTCGGGGTCGCATGCGGTTGGGCGTTGGCGCAACCGGAAGACCCCTCACCGTCGAGCGCCGTCCGGGCGCTGTGCCTGGTGCTCGGTTCGGCGGTGCTCGGACTCGCCGCGCTGGGCTGGTGGAGTCGCGCGGACAACCGTCCCCTCGTGCGGGACCAACGGCTGTGGCGGCTGTCGACCGCCGTCGCCGGTGCGTGGATGCTCGCCGAGGCGGTGCTGCTGTCGATGACGGCGGCGGAGGCCGACGCCCTGGGATTGTCCGAGCTGTCGGTCGGACGGTTCGGCGCGTACGTGACCGAGATCAGCGCGGGACGCGTCGACCTCGCCGTTCTCGTATGCACGGCCGCGGCCACCGCGTGGTCGGCGGTCGCGTTCCGCCGCAGCGACGCCCGGCTCCCCGTCCCGGTGCTGGTGCTCGCGGCGCTCGCCCTGGTGGCCCGCCCGATCACCGGCCACATGTCGCAGCAGGTTCTCGGCTCGGTCCTCGACGTCGTCCATTCCCTGGCCGCCGCCGTGTGGTTCGGGCTCCTCGCCGCCCTCGGTCYGATGCTCCGGTCGCGCGGGGACTGGTCGTCGTGGCTGCCGCGGTATTCCGTCGTCGCGTGGCGGTGCGTGTGGCTGCTGACCGCGACCGGGATCGTCGACGCCGCGGTCCGGCTGGGCGGGGTGACGCCGCTGTTCGACACCGGTTACGGCCGCATCGTGCTCGCCAAGGCGGTGGCGTTGGCGGCGCTCCTCGGACTCGGCTGGTGGTGGCGGCGAACGTGGGTCGGGCAGGCGGCCGCGCACCGGATCAGCGCCGAGGGGTCCCTGCGACGGGCGATCGTGGAGGTGGTGGTGATGGCCGTTCCGTTCGGTCTCGCCGCCGCCCTTGCCACCACCGCCTGACCCGTGAGTACTTATTAACGTGCGGCGGTTAATAAGTACTCACGGGCGCGTCAGCGCAAGAGGATCTTTCCGCGGCTGCCGCCCTTCTCGCCGGCGCGCTGCGCGTCGGCGGCGTCGGTCAGCGGGAACGTGCGGGCGGGCGGGAGGGACAGTTTCCCGTCCGCGGCGAGGGCGCCCAGCCGGCGCAGTGTCTCCGCGTTCCGGTCGCCGGCGTTGCCGGACGAGAACGTGATTCCCAGCCCGAACGCGGCACCGTCCGACAGCGTCACGATCCGGTCGGTGCCCCCGCGCAGGTCCATCGCCGCCTCGAGCCCGCCGAAGCCGGCGTCGAGGACGGCGTCGACACCGTTCGGGGCCAGTTCGCGGACCCGGCCCGCCAGCCCCTCTCCGTACGTCGTGGGGGTCACGCCCAGCTCCCGCAGCGCGTCGTGGTGCTTCTCGCTCGCGGTGCCGATCACGGTGACACCCGAATCCAGCGCCAGTTGCGCCGCAAGGGTTCCCACCGCCCCCGATGCGCCGTTCACCAGCAACGTCTCACCGGATTTCAGCTTCAGGAGCCGCAGTCCACGGGTGGCTGCCTCGCCGGCGACGGGGATGGTGGCGGCGTCCGTCCAGCTCAACCCTTGCGGCTTCGGCACGACGATCGAGGCGAGCGCGTATTCGGCGTAGCCGCCGGTGTCGGACCAGCCGAACACCTCGTCACCCACCACCACGCCGGTCGCGTCCGGACCGACCGCGTCGACCACGCCGGCGATTTCACTGCCCGGGATCTTCGGGAACTGCACCGACATCACCTCGGCCATCGACCCCGACCGCAGCTTCCAGTCGATGGGGTTCACGCCGGCGGCCCGGATGACGAGGCGTACCTGGTTGCCGGTGGGTTCGGGGACGGGCACGTCGTGGGTCTCGAGCACCTCGGGACCACCGTAGGACGAGTAGGAGACTGCCTTCATGGTCTGCTTCGGGTTGGAATTCGTCATGCCAACAATCTCGTCCTCGGCGGTCCGTCGCGCCAGAGATTCGGCTGGTTGATCAACAGGGCTGCGGCGGCCTTCTTCAGATCGGCGACGAGGGCGTCGAACGCGTCGTCCCGATCCTCCGAAGGTCCGCGGAGCACGGCGGACGGGTGGATCGTCACGAAGACGTCCGGATCCACGTCGACGTCGACCTCGCCGTCGAGGTGCAGCAGCTCCCCGCGGTGTTCGGTGAGGCGGAACGACGGGCCGAGCAATGCCTGCGCGGCGGTGGCCCCGAGGCACACGAGGACGTCGGGCTGGACCGCCGCCAGTTCGGCGATCAGCCACGGCCGGCACGCGACGATCTCGGTGCGGTTCGGCTTCTTGTGGATTCGACGCTTGCCGCGTTCGGCGGGGACGAACTTGAAGTGCTTGACCGCGTTGGTGACGTAGGTGAGGTCCCGGTCGATGCCCGCCGCGTCGAGCGCCTTGTTCAGGAGTTTTCCTGCCGGACCGACGAACGGTTCACCGACGCGGTCTTCCTGATCGCCGGGTTGTTCGCCGACGAGCATCATCCGTGCGGATCGCCTGCCCGCGCCGAAGACGGTCTGCTCGGCGTCGCGGTACAGATCGCAGCCGTGGCACCCGTCCGCCGCGCGGGACAGTGCGTCGAGGTCGACGGTGTCCGGCACGAACGGTGCGGCCGAGGGCTTCGTGGCTCGGGGCATGGGCGTCGAGTACCCGTCGGGCGGAGCTTCATTCGCGCCACCCTGTCAATTAGTTTAGCGCTAAGATATAATCACCGGAGTAGCCCACCCAGAAAGCGAGCCTCCATGTCCCTCACCGAAGTCACCGCCCACCACCCCTACAGCCCGGCCGTGGTCGCCGGCGGACTCGCGTTCGTCTCCGGAGCACTGTCCGTCGATGCCGAGGGCACCGCCGTCCCGGGCCGCACCGAGGCGCTCGACGCCGCCGTGGACCGCATGGTCGATCGCCTCGCCACCGTCGGCGGACAGCTGAAGGACGTCGTCAAGCTCACCTACTACGTCACCGACCTGTCGTTGCGCGAGGAGGCGAACCGCCAGTTCGAGCGCATCTTCGACGAGCCGCGTCCCGCGCGCACCTTCCTGGAGGTCAGCAGCCTCCCCTACGGCGCCATCGCCGAGATCGACGCCGTCGCGGCGGTCGAGGGACGCTGACAGCGCACCCCGCCCGGCAGCGCCGCGGGTCCCCGTTCCGAGGAATCGACGGGGACCCGCGGCGCGTCGCCGTCACCTATGCTCGTTCGATATCTTGGTACTAAACAGATGAGACCCTCGAGGATCCAGGAGGTGCGCCCGGTGACGCAACGCCCCGTTCCAGATCGCGATGCCGTCGACGACATCGTCGACCAGTGGGCCCACCAGTGGCCCGACCTGGATGTGAGTCCGCTGAAAGTGCTGGGCCGCCTGCACCGTTCGTATCTGCGGTACCAGACGTCCCTTGCCGCCGTGTTCGAGGAGCACGGCATCAACATGGCGTCGTTCGACGTTCTGGCCGCCCTCCGACGTTCGGGTCCGCCGTACCGGATGACGTCCGGACAGCTGGCGGAATCCGCCCTCGTCACCACCGGCGGAGTCACGCTGCGCGTCGACCGCCTGGAGAAGGCGGGACTGGTGCAGCGGGAGCGTGACGCCGAGGACCGCCGCATCGTGCACGCGCAACTCACCGACGAGGGCTTGCGGGTGATCGAGAAGGTCGCGGAGGCCCACTTCGCCAACGAGTCGCAGATCCTCAGCGGGATGTCGCAGGACGATCAGGCGGCGTTGGCCGAATTGCTCCGCAAGCTCGAGCACTCGATCGTCGAGAACCAGGCCCCCACCGCCTGAGCGGAGGACTCAGCTGGCCGCGCGGGCGGTCAGGTCGGCGACCTCACCGAATCCGATGAACCGTTCGGACGCCGCCGTCATCTCCACGATGAAGCGTCGCTGCTCGTCCTGCGATGCACCGATCAGGCGCGCCGCACCCGTCCACTGCGCCTCGGACAGCTTGCGGGCGAGCTGGGCGGGTTCGGCGCACGGCGTCGCGATTCCGGCCTGGTTGAGCCGTTCGATGAACCGGATGTACCGGCCGAGGATCCGGTTGTGGGCCGCCTCGAGCTGTTCCCCGATCACTGGGTCGACGGCGGCGCGGTCCTCGATCATCGTGAACAGGCGGCCGCTGCTGTAGACGGTCTCGATGAACGCCGCGGTGGCCGCGCGCAGGACGGTGCGCGGGTCCGCGTCCGGCGGGACCGGGATGCGCTGAGCCTCGACGAACGTGTCGAACACCGCGGCGGCGACGGCACGGAACGCGTCGTCCCGGGATGCGAACCGGGCGGAGAATTCGGCCTGCGACACCCCGGCGGCAGCGGCGATGACCGCCTCGGTGGTGCGCTCGTATCCGAGCTCGGCGAAGCACCGCCCCGCCGCCTCGACCAACGCGAGCCGACCTCGATCGTCACCGTTCGTAAGCACCGCTCGCGCCTCCTCGTACCCCGGCCGGCGCCCGACGTGTCGGCCGTCACACATTCTTGGTTGACATTTCATTCACGTCAACCCGGGCGACCCTACGCCTGCTGTAGTGCCTTCGCCTGGGCTTCTGCCTGAGCCCGGTAGAGCCGGCGGAGCCGGATGACGCCGAGGTCGTGCTGGTACAGGTTCTCTGCCTGGTCCGCGTCGAATGCCATCGCCTCGAGCATGGTGCGGTCCTGCTCGAGCACCACCCAGTGCCGCTCCTCGAGCTTGGTGCGGTACAGGAACCGCCAGACGTCGCGTTCCCAGCCCTCGACGCGGCGGTACCGCCAGAAGAACACCGCGGTGGTCTCGGCGTCGATCGGCGTTCCCATGCCGACGATGCCGAACGAGCCACCCGGGCCCGCGGTCGGCGGGTACGGGATCTCGAGGTCCACCCAGTCGATGCCGGTCCGGCAGAATTCGACCCAGTCGAAGTTCACGCCCCGCTGGTCGGTCTTCTCGAAGAAGAACCCGCGATCGGTTTCGCGGATCCGGAACTTCGCGGACGTCTCGCCGCCGAACATCGAATGCGATTCGCGGTGCAGGAACGCTCCGTGCATCGGGTCGAGCAGGTTCTCCAGCGTGAACCGCCACGGCGCCTTCCACTCCGCGTAGCAGAGGAAGTGCGAGATGCCGTCGTCGGTGAGTCGCTCGGGGAGTTCGAGGGGCGCGGGCTCGGCGTCGGGGTCGGTGCCGAACCAGGCGAGCACGGCGCCGGCCACCTCCCGCACGGGGAGGCTGGTCACCAGCCGCTTGCCCTCGAGGTTGCAGCCGGGCATTCCGGGGACGGAGACGACGGTGCCGCCGCCGTCGACCTGCACGCCGTGGTACTGGCAGGCGACGCGATCGCCGAGGTGCTGACCCTGCGACAGCGGGGCGCCGCGGTGCGGGCAGCGGTCGGCGAGCATGCGGAGGGTGCCGTCGGACTGACGGAACAGCAGCCAGTCCTCGCCGAGGCGCCGCACCTTCTTCATGTCGCCGCGCGCGACGAAGTCGGACGGGCACACCGCGTGCCACTGGTCGCGCATCCCGGTCGCGAAGATCTCGTCGCCGGTCAGAGCCGCCTTGTGCAGTCGGTTCACCATGTCAGGCCCCCATCCGTCGGATCTCGTCCGTGAAAGTGTCGGTGGTCCAGGCGTCGCCGCCGGGACTGTGGATGCCGAGGGCGTTCAAACCCTTCACCAGGCCTTCGAGGTGGTGCACACCGGTGCCGAAGACCTCTTCGATCGCACCGGCCAGCTTCCGTTCGTACGGGGTGGGTGCCGTGCCGGACTGGCGTGGTTGCAGATACAGGCTCATGGTTCTTCCCTTCTAGAGATCCAGCACGAGCTCGTCGGAGCGGGCGCGGGAAACGCAGATCATGATGGTGGTGCCGGACTCCTGCTCGGAGCTGGAGAGCAGGGAGTCGCGGTGGTCGGGGGTGCCGGCGAGGACGCGGGTTTCGCATGTCCCGCAGATGCCTTCGCGGCAGGAGTTGGGGACGTCGACGCCGGATTCCTCGAGGGTGTCGAGGATGGTCCGGTCGGGGGCGACGGTGGCCGAGATGCCGGATCGTTCGCAGATCACGCGGACGGGACGGTCGCCGGCGAGGGTGTCGGCGGGGATCTCCTTCGCCTTGAACCGCTCGAGCCGGATCGCGCCGTCCGGCCAGGAATCGGTGTACCCCTCGACCGCGCCGAGCAGACCCTCGGGGCCGCAGGCGTAGACGAGCGTTTCCTCACGGGCGGTGCCGAGGATGCCGGCGAGGTCGAGGATGCCGTCGGCCTCCTCGGTGACGACGTGTACGCGGTCGCCGTATCCGGACAGTTCGTCGAGGAACGCCATCGACGCGCGGGCACGGCCGCCGTAGTGCAGTTCCCATTCGGCGCCCATGCGTTCGGCTTCACCGATCATCGCGAGGATCGGCGTGATGCCGATGCCGCCGGCGATGAACACGTAGCGCGGCGAGGGCAGGAGTTCGAAATTGTTGCGGGGTGCGCTCACCGACAGGCTGTCGCCGGGTCGCAGCGTCTCGTGGACGTGCCGGGAGCCGCCTCGGCCGGTCACCTCGTGGAGGATCGCGACGCGGTACCCGGTCTTGTCGTCGGGGTCTCCGCAGAGGGAGTACTGACGGATGGTCCCGCGGTTCAGGTGCAGGTCCAGGTGGGCGCCCGGCGTCCACCGGTCGACCGCGCCGCCGTCTTGTCGTTCGAGGCGAAGCGACACCACGCCCGAGGACTCGACCCGCATCTGACGCACCATCATGGGGACGGTGTCTGCGTCTGTTGTCATCGCTCACTCCCAGGCTCAACCGAAGGCATAGTTCCTTAGTGCTCAATAATTTAGCACTAAGATGTATCGTGCGCCACAGTTGAGGGGAAATTCGTCGAGCACAGGCCGGGCTACTCCGCTTCGCGGTACCGCACGGTCTCGGCCGCGAGCCGCTCCTCGTACGCCTGTGCGAGGTCGTGAAGAGCCTGCACGCAGTCACCGGTGAACACCGGCGCATGCATCGGTGCCAGCAGCAGGGGTTCCAGATCGGCGAGTCCCCGGATCGTGGGCCCGAGCGCCGGTGACAGGCACGTCGCGTTCCCCATGTCCTCCGCCGCGATCGCCGGGCCGACGATCTCCTCCTCCGTGGCAGGCGGATGATGCCCGAACGCGGTGAACAGGTCGCCGCAGAACAGCGTCTGCGTCGTCTCCTCGAAAACCAGCCCGGCGTCCCACCCGTGCGGAACGTGCGGAGTGTCGAGATGGCGAACCCGTCTGGTGCCCGTCTCCATCACGTCGCCGTACTGCAGGGGACGCGGCATACGATCGGCCAGGTCGTTGACCTGCACGAAGCAACCCATCGCCCCGTGCGCGACCTCGGCGTTCGGCGCGGCCGCCAGCCACGAGTTCATCGCGCCGCACTCGTCGGCCTCCACGTGCCCGAACGTGATCCACCGCAGCCTGTCGAGAGGAATCAGCCGGCCGACCGCCGCGGACACGGACGGAAACAGCGCACGCTGACCGGTGTGGAACAGCAGCGGTTCCTCACCGTCGACGAGGAACTGGTTCATGATCAGGTTGGGCTCGTCCAGATACGTGGATAACCGGTAGATGTCGGGAGCGAGCTCGGTAATCGTGGTGTCCATCCCTGGCTCCGATCACGTCACGGTATCGTGAGATCCAGCCTTCTCGGGACAGCGGCGGCGCGCAAGATCCTGCGGGTCCGCGATGAGGCTACCGCCGCTGCCCGACGCCGATCCGGACGAGATCGTGCCCGACGGTCACGGTGCCGGCGAACGTGGACTTCACGCCTCGTTCCCACTGGTCGTCGGTGACCTGCCGGGGGTCGCCCGGCCCGATGTGGGAGAGCACCACCTGACGGACATCCGCGTCCGTGGCGACGCGCCCGACGTCCTGCGCGGTGGTGTGCGCGTGAATCATGTGCTCGACCAGTGCGGGACCCGAAGTCTGCGCGTAGAAGTCGACGTCGATCACCTCGTGGACGAGGATGTCGGATCCTCGGGCGAGCCGGACGACATTCGCCGATTTCGCGGTGTCGCCGGAGAACGTGACCGCACCGTCCTCCGTGTCGAACCGGTACGCCAGCGAGGGATAGACGGGGCCGTGCGGAACCAGCGTCGCGGTGACCCGGACCCGGTCGTCTTCGAACACCGGGAACGGTTCCATCTCCGGCGCCGTGTTGTCGGCGGACGCACCCGCCGACACCGGTGGCAGTACGTCGTGCAGCGACAACCGCTGTCCGTAGTCGGACTGGGCGCCCTTTTCGACGTTGCGAATGTTGATGTCGTAGGCGAATGCGTCGAGTACGCCCGCGAACAGATCGGTGAGTCCGGGTGTCGGCGAGGCCGGACTCTGGATCGGAATGCTCTTGCCGCCGCGGGGCGTCGCCAATCTGCCCGCCGAGCCCGGGCCGTACACCGGCACCACGTTGCGGAATGTGTAGGACGGTGTCCCGCCCGGCAGCCAGAAGACGTTGAACAGATCGGCGATGTGATCGCTGTGCATGTGCGTGACGAAGACGCCACCGAGCGAATCCGCGGCGATACCAGCCTGGATCAGCTTTCGGCTCGACCAGGGACCCGCGTCGATCAGATACGGTGTGTCGCCGACGACGAGCACACTGGACGTGCCGCTCCGCCCCGGCACGGCGATGGGACCGGCCGCCGTGCCGAGCAGAATCAGCGTCGTCGCGTAACCGTCGACGTCACCGGACAACTCGTAGGCGTCCGGTGGCGTCGCGCCACTCGGCTGCGCGTCCGCGGTGTGGGACGCGCAGCTCGTCGCGGCGACGGCAGTGGCGGCGGACCCCAGCAGGGCCAGCGCCCGCCGCCTCGACAGAGCTTGTCCGCCGGCGGGTTCCATTCAGGCGTCCGTGCGGGCGGCGGCCAACTCCAGCGGCACCTGCCAGGCGTCGTATTCGTAGACCCAGTCGCCGTTGCCCGCGACCTTCAGCCATTCGTTGGACCGGGAGCCCCGCTGGATGCGTGACGTCCGCTGCAGTCGCGTCTCCTGGTAGGTCTGCAGCGCGACTGCGGGGTCGTCGAACAGGCTGAGGCAGCGGGACAGGACGACGGCGTCTTCGACTGCCATGCCGGCGCCCTGCGCCATGAACGGCATCATCGGATGTGCTGCGTCGCCGAGGAGCACGGACCGCCCGTCGGTCCACGACGCCAGCGGGTCGCGCACGTAGAGAGCCGATTTCAGGACGTCGTCGCAGGCGTCGAGGAGGGCTCGTGCCTCGGGGTGGAAGTCGCGGTACAGCTCGCGCAGTTCGGTGACGGATCCCGGTGTGGTCCACGATTCCTCGGTCCACTCCTCCTGCGCGCAGGTGGCGAAGACGAAGATGTCCTTGCCCTGGTTGAGGGGGAACGTCACGATCTGCGTCGACGAATCCGGCCCCCACCATTTGGTGAAGCAGTCGAGGTTCGGCAGGTCGCCGACGCGTTCGGTGGGGACGACGGCGCGGAACGCCACGACCCCGGTGAACGTCGGCTGTTCCCGCCCCAGCAGCGACGTCCGGACCGCGGAGTGGATCCCGTCGGCGCCGATGATCACGTCTGCGGAAACCCCACTGCCGTCGGTGAACTCGATGCGGCCGTCGGCCACGCCGCTGACCCGGCGACCCATTTCGACGACACCCGACGGCAGCCGGTTCTCGAGCGCGGTCATGAGGTCGCCCCGGTGCATGGTCAACTGCGGTGCGCCGTACTGCTGTTCCGCGCTGTCGCCCATCGGCAGCCGGGACGTTTCGGCTCCCGTGTCCCACGTGCGGCTGATCCTGAACTGCGGGCGGGCGGCCGATTCGCGGATCGCCGGGCCGATGCCGAGTCCGTCGAGAGCCCGGACCGCGTTGGGGGTGAGGTTGATGTCGGCGCCGACGCGGGCGAACTGCCTCGTCTGTTCGTAGACCGTGACGTCGAGACCGAACTTGTGGAGGGCGATCGCCGTTGCCAGTCCGCCGATGCCGCCGCCGCAGACGGCGACCGTGGTCACTGTGCAGCCTTTCCGGGGACCGTGACGGGCGGCGTGAACGGTGCCGGCATGTCGCCGTAGGCGGCGAGATCGACCTCGACGATCACCGGCGCCTGCCTCGACACGGCGTCCGCGAGCACCTCGTGGGCCTCGCCGGCGCCACCGATCCGCAGGTACGGCACGCCGATGGACTGCGCCAGCAACGGGAAGTCGGGGGTGACGAGGTCGACGGCGTAGGTGTCTTCGCCGCCGCCCTTCTGCATGTTGCGCAGCACGCCGTAGCCGCCGTCGTTGAACACGAGCAGCACCAGCCACGGCTTCTCCTGCGCCATGGTCAGGATCTCACCGAAGTGGACGGCCAGGCCGCCGTCGCCGACGAGGGCCAGGGTGGGACGGGTCTCGTCGGCCAGCGCGGAACCGATGGCCATGCCCAGTCCCTGCCCGATGCCGCCGCCGCGAGGGAAGACGTTGGACTTGGGGTCGAACATCGGCAGCAGCCGGTTGCCCCAGGAACTCGACGCAATGGTGACGTCGCGGGCGATCACGGAATCCTGTGGGAACGCGGCACGCACGGCGTCGCACAGCACCGCGTGATCGCCGAGTCCGGCGCGCTGCTTGCTGCGGACGAGTTCGCGGGTGGCGCGAGCACGTTCGGTCCAGGCGGCGTCGACGGGCGTCAGGCCCGACAGCTGCCGGAGGAACGTCGCGATGTCAGCGGTGACCCCGGCCTCCGCCGGGTAGACGCGTCCGATCGCGGCCGCGTCGATATCGACCTGCACGTGCACGGCAGGAACGGGCATGGAGTAGTCGCCGGTCTCGTTGGACCGGAAGTGGGTACCCAGCGACAGCAGCAGGTCGGCATCCTGGAGGAGTTCGCGCCCCACGGGGGTGTTGCCGTAGTTGCCGATGCACAGCGGATGGTCCTCGGGCACGGCGCCGCGCCCGGAGTTGCTGGTGAGCAACGGGACTCCCCACTGCTCCACCAGTTCG
This sequence comes from Rhodococcus sp. P3_B8, assembly GCF_056402775.1. NCBI lineage: Bacteria > Bacillati > Actinomycetota > Actinomycetes > Mycobacteriales > Nocardiaceae > Rhodococcus > Rhodococcus sp. P3_B8. The sequence goes on along the minus strand of NZ_JBFUGT010000027.1, from coordinate 40,849 downwards.
GTCAGCTCGACGCCGGCCGTGGCGACACCGCCGCCAGCCCAGATCACCGGACGTTCCGCCGACTGCAGCAGGGCGAAGGCGACGGCCAACTCGTCGACGTCCGGTGTGCGCGGCGACTCCGACACCGGTTCGACCACGTCGATGACGTGTTCCGCGTACTGGAGGTCGATGGGCCATTCGATGCTCGACGGGCCTCCGGGCGCGGCGAGCGCGGCAGCGACGCCTTCCCGCAACACCTTTCCGGCGCCGTCGGTGTCGAGGATGGTGGCGGCATGCTTCGACGTCGCCGTCAGCATGCCCAGCTGATCCTTGGTCTCGTGGATGAAACCGCGACCCGAGCCGAGGTAGCGGCTCTCGACGTTGCCCGTCACGTGCAGCACCGACGTTCCGGCACTGAGCGATTCGATCAGCGAACCGGCCGCGTTGCCGGCACCGGTGCCGGTACTCGTGAGAGCGCAGCCGAGGCCGCCGGTGGCGCGGGCGTACCCGTCGGCGGCGCTGACCGCGGTGGCCTCGTGCCGGACCGGCACGAACCGCAGGTGCTTGCTCACCGCCTGCACCAGGGGCTGGTTGTGGACGCTCACGATACCGAAGACGGTGTCGACACCGGCCTCGCGCAGCACCTGGACGAGCAGGTCGCCCCCATTACCCACCTGCTTGTCATTTCGTGCAGACATGGTGTTCCTCTCAGACATAGCGCGCGACGCCTCCGCAGACGTCGAGGCTGGTGCCCGTCACGTAGGACGAGCGTGGAGACAGCAGGGTCACGATCATGGCGGCCACCTCGTCGGCGCGGCCGAACCGGCCGAGGCCGATACCGCGGTCCTGGGCGATCTCCGCCTCCCATTCGGCGAATGTGGCGTCGGTGCCGGACTCTTCGTAGCGGCGCCGCCACTGGCCGGTGTCGACCAGTCCGAGCGACACCGAGTTGACGCGGATGCCGTCGGCGGCGAGTTCGAGCGACAGCGACTTGCTGAGGTTCAGCAGCCCGGCCCGGGCGGCGCTGGTGGTGACCAGCCGCGGCTCGGGCTGACGTGCGAGCACCGCCGAGATGTTGACGATGGACGCGGCGTCGGACTTGCGCAGTACCGGCAGGGCGGCCTCGACGGTGTTGAGGACGCTGGAGAACTTGAGGTCGAGTTCGTCGCGCCAGTCGTCGAGGGTCGCCTCGCCGCGCGGGACCATGCGGGACTTGCCTGCGTTGTTGACCAGACCGTCGAGGCCGCCGAATCGGGCGACACCGGCGTCGACCAGCGCGGCGACCGCGGCCGGGTCCCGGACGTCGCAGGACGCGGTGAGGACGCGGTCACTGCCGGGCAGCGGCGCGATCACGGAGTCGAGCCGGTCGCGGTCGCGCGCACAGGTGACGACGTTGGCACCCTCCTCGAGCAGCATCGCGACGGTGGCGAGCCCGACTCCCGAGCTTCCGCCCGTCACCAGGTGGGTGCGGTCTTTCAGTTGCAGGTCCACGACGTGGTCCCCTTCTCTAGTGCAGGACGAATCCGCCGTTGACGACGAGTTGCTGGCCGGTGATGTAGGACGCCTCGGGTCCCATCAGGAACGCGACGGCGCCGACGAGGTCCGACGGCTGCTGTGGCCGCTCGAGCGCGCGATTGAGGCGGTACAGCTCGTGCCGGTGCTCCGGAACCTTCTGCGCCGATTCGCTTTCGGTCAGACCGGGTGAGACGGTGTTGACGGTGATGCCGTGCGGGCCGAGGTCACGGGACATGGCGCGGGTCAGCGCGGCCACCCCGCCCTTGGAGGCGATGTAGTGCGCGAGGCGCGGCGAACCGTACAGGGCGGCGTCGGAGCCGATGGTGACGACTCGTCCGCCTCCGTTCCCGATGATGGAGGGAATGATCGCCCTGCTCACGAGGAACGTGCCGCGCAGGTTGACGCCCAGCACCCGGTCCCACTCGTCGATGTCGAGTTCGTGAATCGGTTTGCCGCCCACGCCGTCCGCGAGGGCCGCGTTGTTGACGAGGCCGTACAGCGGACCACCGGAGGTGACGGTGGCCGCCATCGCGTCGACGGACTCCGCGTCGCGGAGATCGACCCGGACGAACTGTGCCTTGACGCCGTCGGCGCGCAGGCTCGCCGCCGCGTCCTCGCCCCAGTCCTCGCGGATGTCGGCGAGCCACAGGGTGGCGCCGTCCTCGCCGAGCCGGCGGGCCAGGGCGAGTCCGAGACCCCGCCCCGCCCCGGTGACGAGAATGCTGCGGCCGTCGAGATTCACGGTCAGTCCCGCGTCACGCCGTGCATGGCCGACGTCTCGGGGTACGTCGGGATCTGCGGCTTCTGCGCGCCGATGATGACGCAGAACAGAGCGTCCTTGTCGCCGTTGTTCTTCAGGCTGCGCGGAACTCCGGCCGGGACGACGATCATGTCGCGGTAACCGAGGGTGCGCTTCTCCACCTGGCCGTCGCGGTGAACACCGACCTCCACCTCGCCCTCGAGGACGAAGAAGGCTTCCTCGGCGTCGTGGTGGGTGTGCTCCGGGCCCTCGGCGCCGGGGGGAAGCAGCATGTTGGAGAACGTGAATCCGCGCGAGACGATGGTGCGGTTGTCGTTCTCGTGGTTACCCGTCGCGCCGGAGCCGACGTAGCGGATCTGCGCGCGCTTGAACTGGTCGCCGGCCTTGGCCTGGAAACCCAGGGTGTCCCAGTCCTCGTGGCGGGAGCCACGGGTGAGGATCAGTGAGTCGGTGAATTCCTTCAGATCGGCGGTGCCGTATTCGAGTGTCATGTCGTGCTCCTTCTCTAGAGGTGGTTGCGTAGGCGTTCGGTGATGTGGATGAAGGATTCGACCCAGGCGTTGAAAGCCTCCGGCCGCTCCTGGTTCGCGAGGTGTCCGGCACCCCGGATGGTGACGAACACGGCACCCGGAATTCCGCCTGCGAGAACCTGACTCGCCGGAACCCCGGTCACCCTGTCCTCGTCTCCGCCGAGGACGAGCGTGGGGATGTCGATCTTCGGCAGATCGGCCGTGTGATCGGTGGCCGCCATCGACTCCGCGGCGTACCCGTAGCCGGGCAGCCGGATCGACGACGCCATGATCGCCGTGGCCTTCGCGGTCAGTTCGTCACCGGCGGTCCCGGACAGCAGCCGCGGGGCCCGTTCGGCGGCAAAGGCTTCCGCGCCTTCCTGCTCGAGCGTCGCGGCCCGGGCGCGCATCCGGCCGGCGGCGTCGCCGTCCGCTCCCGAGCCGACGGTGGAACTGCCGAGCAGCAGACTCCGCACGAGCCCGGGGTGGCGCAGCGCCAGCCGGGTGGCGATCACGCCGCCCCACGACATCCCCAGGACGTGCGCTCCCGCGTCACCGCAGCGGTCGCGGATCACGTCGGCGGCGGCGTCGGCGTAGTCGTCGAGGTCGAACGGACGGCCCGGGTCCTCGCTGCGGCCGTAACCGGGAGCGTCCCAGGCCAGCAGTCGCAGCGACGACGACAGTTCGTCGAACTGCGGCGCGAAACTGTCTGCGCCGCCACCGATCCCGTGCAGCATGAGCAGCGCGGGGCCGGAACCGGATTCGACGACGTGCGTCACGACGCCCGCCCGAGGTCGAACCGCTCGAACGCACCGGGGTCGGGGATGCCGGCCATGTGGTCGCGGACCTGTTTGGACGGCGGGCCCGCGGTGCCCCACAGGTCGGAGAGTTCGGGAACCCGGCGCCAGACCTTGCACAGCCACCGGTCCTCGTCGACCTGCGCGATGCCGGACGTGTACTCGCACACCAGCCCTGCCGGGTCGGCGAAGTAGGAGAACGTGTTGTCGCCGGGGCCGTGCTTGCCCGGACCCCAGAGCGGCACGGTGCCGTGGTGGCGCAACCGGCCGATGCCGCGCATGAAGTGGTCGACGGTGGGCATCTCGTAGGCGACGTGATTCACCGACGTCCACTCGGCCTGGTTGAACGCGATGCTGTGATGGTCGGTGTTGCAGCGCAGGAACGCCATCTGGTGCTCGGACCAGTCGGAGACCCGCATGCCCAGGACCTCGCAGTAGAACGTCACCGCGGCGTCGATGTCGACGGTGTTGAGGACGACGTGCGTGACGCCCACCGGGACGGCGTCCTCGCGGCCGAGCTTCGGGACCGCGAGCGCGTCGGCGAGCAGTTCGACGACGCGGCCCTCGGGGTCGACCAGGCTGACGCCGTAGCCGCCGCCGAGATCGTCGACCGGCCCCGGGCCGCTGACGATCGGGACGCCGCGGAGTTCGAGTCGGCGGGCGGCCTCGTCGACCTCGGCCGGCGTGGCGACGGCGAACGTGATGCGGCCGAGGCCGTTCCGCTCGGCCTGGGTGAGTTGCAGCGCGTGGTGGTGCTCACCGGTTCCCCGCAGCCAGGCACCGTCCGTGCCCTGCTCGACCACGCGCAGTCCCCACACCTCCGAGTAGAAGTCGGTGGATTCGATGCTGGCCTGTGTGCGCAGTTCGACGGAGCGCAGGCACCGCAGCCGGGCTATGGGTTGGTTCATCGCATGCCTCCAGTTGCTTAGGTCTCAATATCTTAGCGCTAAAGTAATAGGTCGTACAGAGCTGACGGGAATTTCTTTCCGGACGACCTACTACTTCAGCTTCCCCGTGGGCCGATGTGACCGTGGTTCAGTCAGGCGGAACCCGTGTGACATTCGGCGAGCAAGCTTCAGTCAGCCCACGAGCGGGTCGCTCAATCAGCCCACGAGCGGGTCGCTCAATCAGCCCACGGATTGGGTTCCTCGTCGAGGCCCCAGTAGATGCTCTTCTGCCGCGAGTAGGCGGCGATACCGCTGCGCCCCTTCTCCACCCCGAGCCCGCTCTCCTTGACGCCACCGAACGGCGTCGAGATGCTGAACTGCTTGTAGGTGTTGATCCACACGGTGCCGGCCTGGAGGCGGCGGGCGAGTTTCCACGCGCGACGGTAGTCGCGCGTCCAGATTCCCGACGCCAGACCGAATACCGAATCATTGGCCTGTGCAACCAGATCCGCGTCGCCGTCGAACGGCAGGACCACCAGGACGGGTCCGAAGATCTCCTCCTGGCAGGTGCGCGAATTGTTGGGGAGCCCGTCGATGATCGTCGGCAGGTAGTACGCGCCGTCGCGGAGCCGTTCGTCGTCGGGGATCGCCCCGCCGCACAACACTCGTCCGCCCTCTTCGCGAGCGAGGTCGACGTATGCGGCGACGCTGTCGCGGTGCTTGCGGTGGACCATCGGCCCGACCTGGGTGTCGGGGTCGCGGCCGGGTCCGAGTCGCAGTCGCTGCGTCTTGGCCACCAGCTTCTCGAGGAATTCGTCGTAGATGAGGCGGTCGACGAACAGCCGGGATCCGGCGATGCAGCTCTGCCCGGTGGACGAGAAGATCCCGTACATGACGCCGTTCACGGCGGCGTCGAGGTCCGCGTCGTCCAGCACGATCGTCGGCGACTTGCCGCCGAGTTCCAACGACACGGGCATCAGCTTGTCGGCTGCCGCGTGCGCGATGGACCGTCCGGTGTTGGTGCCGCCGGTGAACGTCACCTTCCCGACACCGGGGTGGGTGACGATGGCGTCGCCGACCACCGAGCCCTTGCCCGGCAGCACCGACAGCAGTCCGGCAGGCAGTTGTGTTTGGTCGATGAGCCGCGCCAGTTCCAGCGACACCAGCGGCGTCCACTCGGCGGGCTTGAGAACGACGGCGTTGCCTGCCGCCAGCGCGGGCGCGAACTTCTGCGCGTCGCTGGCCACCGGCGAGTTCCACGGTGCGATGGCGCCGACCACGCCGATGGGCTCGAGAACGCTCATCGTGAGGAAGTTGCCGCGTGGGGTGGTGAGGTCGTCGTCCGCGGTTTCGAGGACGGCGGCGAAGTAGCGGAACGTGCCCGCCGCGCTGCCGACGAGTGCGGTGGTCTCGGCGACCGTCTTGCCAGTGTTGTAGCTCTGCAGCAGCGCCAGCCGGGACGTGTTCGCCTCGATCGCGTCGGCGATGCGGTGCAGGTACTTGGCCCGCTGGTGCGGGAGCAGCGCGCGCCACGCCGGGTCGGCGGCGGCGGCGCGGCCCTTGCGGACCGCCTCGTCGGCGTCGTCGGCGGTGGCCTGGTGGATCACCTGCAGGGTTTCGCCGGTCGACGGGTCCGTGACCGCGAAGGCGGGGCCGTTCGCCTGCCGCCACTGCCCGGCGACGAGGATCCGGTCGGCGACCGGGACGAACGGCAGTGTCTGTGGTGCGGTGTCGAGAACGGTCACTGGGAGATCTCCTCGAGGGTCTTTTCGCGGGTTTCGACGGCGAAGAAGCCGACCACGAGGGCACCGATCATTGCGACCGCGGCGAACATTCCGAAGACGACGGTGAGTGTGCCGCCCCCGTCGAGGATGGCGCCGACGGCGAGGGGGCCGACGATGATGCCGAGGCGTCCGCTCGCTCCGCCGATCGCGCAGCCGATGGCTCGCATCCGGGTCGGGTACAGCTCCGCGGTGTAGACGTAGAGCGCCATGTTGACGGCGAAGACGAACAGCGCGGATCCGGCCGACCAGAACAGGACCTTCGTCGCGGTGTCGGCGCCGGAGGCGGCGAGCAGGAAGAGCAGCGAGGAGCACAGGACCATCGACGCGGTGATGCAGATGCGGCGTCCGAGGTTGTCGATGAGGAATGCGACGAGGATGCAGCCGATCAGGCCGGCGACGCTGGTGACGATGCTGTAGTGCAGGGCGGTGTCGACGCTGACGTCGAATGCGGATCGGTACAGCGTCGGCAGCCAGGACGCGATGCCGTAGTTGACGAAGTAGGCGCAGCCCCAGATCGCGGCGAGCATCAGCGTGCGACGCAGGTAGATGCCCCGGAAGGCCTCCGCGAACGTTCCGCGGCGGGTGTCGACGGCGACGGCGGGCAGCGGCTGCGGGGCCGGGAGCGTCTTGCCGTACTTGCCGGTGATCTCGTTCTCGATGCGGGTCATGGCGTTGTGCGCATCCTCGTGGCGGCCACGGGACGCGAGCCAGCGCGGCGACTCTGGCAGCTTCCACAGCAGCGGCAGGAGCACGACGGGCAGCGCGCCGAGCGCGAACAGGATCTTGTAGCCGTAGTTCGGGACCACCCACGCCGACACGATCGCCGACATCACGAGCCCGATCGGGAAGATCACCTCGTAGAGCAGCACGAACCGTCCGCGCTTGTGGGCTTTGGTGATCTCGCCGATGTAGCTCGCTGCGACCGGGACCTCGGCGCCGAGGCCGATGCCCTGCACGAATCGGAAGACGAGGAAGAGCATCAGGCTGTCGGTGAACGCCATGCCGAGGCTCATCACGGCGTAGAGCGCGAGCGAGAAGATGATGACGTTGAGCCGGCCGACGCGGTCGGCGAACCAGCCGCCGGCGAGGGCGCCGACGAGCATGCCGATGCCGCCGATGGCGATCACCCAGGCGATGTCGCCGGGGGTCAGACCCCACTTGGGGATGAGAACGGGGAGAGAGTACGCGATCATCAGCTGGTCGAAGCCGTCGAAGAACGTGACGGCGCCGACGATGACGCGGGCCTTGATGTGCCACCTGCTCATCGGCAGGCGTTCGAGTCGGGCGCTGATCATCTCAGCTGTGGCAGCCATGGCGGGCGATACCGTCGTCATGAGCATCCTCAGGGTCGGGTCGAGGCATTTACTTAAGCCCTCAAAGGCTTACCACTAAGATGTAATCTCACGCACATGAGAAACGTCAACCCTTGACTTTGGAAGAAACATGTTATTCACACCTGTGCGTACTTCTTAACCTTCCGCGGTTAACAAGTGCTCACGGGTGAGAGAGCCGTCGACTACGCGGTGGACTGCATCCATTCTGCACAGATGCGTGTGGTCATGTGTCACCAGCAGCGTCGCGACCTCGCGCTCTCGCACCACACCGAGGATCAGATCCATGATCGCGGCGCCCCGTTCCTGGTCGAGCGCGCTGGTCGGCTCGTCGACGACCAGCAGCGACGGATCGTTCATCAGCGCCCGGGCCAGGTTGACCCGCTGCCGCTGCCCACCCGACAACTGCGCGGGCCGCTTCCCTGCATGGTCTGCGAGGCCGACGGCGTCGAGCAGGTCGCGAGCCTTCGCGCGCCCGGCCCGCCGCGGCACGAACATCCGCTGCCCGAGATGCGCCATCACCTCCAGTTGTTCGAGGGCCGTCAACGACGACACCAGATTGGACTGCTGGAACACGATGCCGATCCGGTCGCGGCGCAGCGTGGACGCCTCCCGCCGGCTCAGCGCGGTGAGTTCGGTGGTGCCCAACCGGACGGAGCCCGAGTCGGGCCGGATCAGCGTCGACGCCACCGCGAGGAGCGTCGACTTTCCGGAACCGGACGGACCGGTGATCGCGGCGATCTCACCCCGGCCGAGGGCCAGCGACACCGAGTCGAGGGCGGTGACGCGTCCCGCGCCGTCGGGGTAGGTGAGGGTGACGTCGTCGAGGGTGAGGGCGGGGGTGGTCATCGTGTGCTCCCGAGGGCGGTGAGGGGGTCGGTGGTGAACAGGAAGCGGAGCGCGAACGCGGCGCCGAGGAGGCCCAGCCCGACGAGAGCGGTGGCGGGCAGGACAGTGGTGGAGATGTCGAGCACGAACGGCACGGCGTCGCCGATCATCGACCCGGCCACCGCTGCCGTCCCGACACCGACACCCACGCCGGCGAGCAGGACGACGAGCGCCTGCCCGAGCGCGTCCTGCACGAGCGACCCGGTGGACGCGCCGAGCGCCTTCAACGTCGCGACATCGGGGGTCCGCTGGAGGGTCCAGACCGTGAAGAACGCGCCGATCACCAGCGCGGAGATCGCGAACAGCATCACCGTCATCAACGTCAGTGACCCGTTCTCGGAGGTATAGGAGCCGATGGCGGAGAAGGAGTCGGCCACACTTCGGGAGGTCGTCCCCGCGACGGCGTTCGTGGCGTCGTCCCCGCCGGCCACCGCGAGCACCGTCGCCGCACCCCCACGCGGGTTCGCGTGCTGCCAGTCGGCGAGCGTCATCCACACGGCCGGGCTGTGGCCGTACCAGTCGTCGCCGCGGACTGCGGTCACGGCGAAGGTGACGTCGCCGACGGTGAGACGGTCGCCGGCGCCGACGCCGAGGGATCGCGCCGCGCCTGCCCCGAGGATCACGGTTCCCGGCGCGGACGGTGAACGGTCGCCCACACCGCCGTCCGCGCCGACCAGTGCCACCCCCTTCGCCGGACCTCCTACTGCCGACGCCGAGCCTCGTCCGACGCCGATCGGCTGCACCGAGTCGGCGCTCCGCCGCCAGACGGCCACCTGCTCGGACGTCAGCACGGACTCGTCGAACCACGGACCGTCGTCGGAGGCGGCGAAGACCACCGACTCCGCGTCGATGCGTTCCACGACGGACACGTTCTGATGACGCAGTCCGGCCGTGAGGCCGCTGAGAAACGTGACGAGCAGCGCAATCAGCACCACGACGACGGATATCAGCGCGAAGCGACCACGCGCGGCACGCAGGTCTCTCGATGCGACGAACACAGGTGGTCCTCTCCAGATCACGACCGACGCCGCAGTCGATGCGGGCCGGGGCGGCCCTCACGGCCTCCGAACTCACCGTGCCCCGGACACGACACGGTTCCATCGCACGTGCGGTGGAATTCTCGGTGGTCGAAGGTCGGGTGCGCGTTCCGACTTTCGATGGATGCCGGGTGCGGTCGCGTCGATAAGCTGGGCGGGGTGCACCGCTCCCCTCTCACGCCCGTGTTCGCGGGACTCCAACTGGGACTGCATGCGCTGATCGCGGCGCTCACTGCAGTCGTGATCTTGCGCGCCGTCCTTCCGGACGTACCACAGGCACCGGCGATCGTGGTGCTGTCGGTGGCGTTTCTCGCGGTGTACGCGGCGGGAGCGACGCGTCGTCTGCGCGGGACGTGGTGGCTCGCAGCGCTGACGGCTTTGTGGGTGGCGCTGATGGTCCTCGCCCCCGACGCCGCCTATCTCGCGTTCGGGCTGTTCTTCCTGTACCTGCATCTGCTGCCGCGACGCTGGGGAGTCCTGGCGGTCGCAGCCGCGACCGTCGTGGCGGTCGTGGGCACCGGAATGCACCGCGGCTGGAGCGTCGCGGGTGTCGTCGGTCCGGTGATCGGTGCGTGCGTCGCGGTGGCGATCGGCCTCGGCTACCGGGCGTTGTACCGGGAGGCTGTCGAACGCGATCGCCTCATCGACGAATTGACCCGAACCCGAGCCGAACTCGCCGAGCAGGAACGTGCCGCCGGCTCCCTGACCGAACGTGAGCGGCTCGCACGCGAGATCCACGACACCGTCGCGCAGGATCTGTCGAGCATTCAGATGCTGCTCCACGCCGTCGAACGCGCCGCCCCCGACCACCCCGCCCGGGACCGCATCCGGTTGGCGCGGGAGACGGCCGCCGACAGCCTCGCCGAAACCCGTCAGCTCATCGGCGATCTCACACCCGCCGTCCTCGACGGGCAGTCACTCGTGGACGCGCTCGCACGGATCTGCACGCAGGCGAGGAACGACACGTTCGACACCATTGCCGTGGTCGAGGGGGAGCCGGTGCGATTGCCGATGCCCGTCGAGGCGGCGTTGGTGCGGATTGCGCAGGGCGCGGTGTCGAACGTGGTCCGGCACGCGCACGCATCCCGGATGGCGGTCACGCTCACCTACTACGAGGACGCGGTCCGGTTGGACGTCGTCGACGACGGCGGCGGCTTCGATGTCGCACTCCTCGACCGTGAACCGTCGAAAGCGTTCGGGCTGAATTCGATTCGCCGACGCGTCGAGCTGCTCGACGGGTCGATGTCGGTGGAGTCGGAACCAGGACTGACCGCGGTCGCGGTGTCGTTCCCGCTCGAGGTCGGCACATGATCCGACTGCTGCTCGCCGACGACCACGCGATCGTTCGCGCGGGCCTGCGCGCCCTCCTCGAGCACGAGCACGACATCGAGGTGGTCGGCGAGGCTGCCACCGCCGACGCCGCCGTGGCGTTGTGCGCGACGACTCCGGTCGACCTGGTGCTCATGGACCTCCGGTTCGGCGCCGGCACCTCGGGTGTGGACGCCACCCGGAACCTGCGGTCCCTGCCGAACCCACCGCACGTGCTGGTCGTCACCAACTACGACACGGACGCCGACATCCTCGACGCGGTCGCGGCCGGCGCCGCCGGGTATCTCCTGAAGGACACTCCCCCGCCCGAACTCCTCGCCGCCGTCCGCGCGGCGTCGGCCGGCGACAGCGTCCTCTCCCCGGCCGTGGCGTCGAAACTGATGACGCGCGTACGCCGACCTGCCACCAGCCTCAGCCCACGGGAGATCCAGGTGCTGACGTTGGTGGCTGCCGGGCGATCCAATCGGGAGATCGGTAAGGAACTCTTCCTCTCCGAGACCACCGTGAAGTCCCATCTCGTCCACATCTTCGGCAAACTCGGCGTCAAGTCCCGGACCTCCGCAATCGCGCGGGCCCGCGAGCTGGGCACCATCCCCAGGTGAGTGGCAATGTGTGTGGACGCACACTTTGCCACTCACATCCGTTTACGCTGGGGAAATGGGCCCACCGGTCGTCCAGTACATCCAGCGGGACGGGCACGCGCTGGCGTATCAGGTGGTGGGCGGCGGTTCGCTGGACGTGGTGTGGCTCTTCGAGATCAACATGCACCTCGACCTGATGTGGACAGACCCGCAGATCCACTACCTGATGGAACGGGGCAGCACGTTCGCCCGCACCGCTTACTTCCAGCAGCGGGGGCTGGGCCTGTCCGACCCGGTCGACCACCTGCCGACGCTCGAGGAGCAGGCCGACGACATCGTCGCGGTCATGGACGAGATCGGGATGCGCGAGGCACTGCTGGTGGGCGTGGCCAGCGCGAGCGGCGCCGTCGCGCTCGTGGCGGCGCGGTCACCGGAACGAGTCACCGGAGTGCTGCTGATCCAGCCGTTCGCCGAACGCCTGATCGGCGGCGACCACGATCCGGAGGGATGGTCGACCGCCGAACGGGACCACTTCGTCGAGGGATGGCGGGCGGCCACGGAGGTGTGGGGGTCGGGCGCGACCGTGCCGTTGTGGGATCCCGGCGAGGATTCCCCGTTCAACCGACGGCTGATGTCGATGCTCGAGCGAAGTTCGGCGACACCGGCCGTCGCGCGCGCCCACCTGGAGTGGATCTTCCGCCTCGACTACTCCGACATACTGCCGTCGATCCAGTGCCCGGCCCGGATCGTCATCGTCTCGGGCAGTCCCGTTCCCGCGGCCGCCGCGCGGTACGTCGCCGATCACATCCCGCAGAGCACTTTCCATCTGCTGCCGCCCGCGCCGACCGGCGCGTCGCTCGGTGAGGCGTGGAAGCCGATCATCGACGACGTCGAGCAACTCGCCACCGGTGGTCACCCGACACCGGACGCCGGGCAGTTCGTTGCGTCCGTGTTGTTCACCGACGTCGTCGGGTCGACGGAGATGCTCGCCAGGATCGGCGACGGCGCCTACCGGGAACTCCGCGCCGCCCACGAACGGCAGGTGCGCGACGGGGTGGAGAGGGCGGGCGGACGCCTCCTCAACGTCGCGGGCGACGGCACGTTCAGCATCTTCGACGGCCCCACCTCGGCGATCCGGTGTGCGCGGAGCGTCGTCGACGACGCGTGCGCCCTCGGCCTCGACGTGCGGGCCGGCGTACACACCGGGCAGGTGGAGCGGAACGGGCCCGACGTCAGCGGGATGACCGTCCACATCGGAGCGCGTATCGGAGCGACGGCCCGCGCCGGGGAAGTGCTGGTGTCACGTACCGTGCGCGACCTCGTGGTGGGGTCGGGTCTCCGGTTCACCGAAGTCGGTGAACACGAACTCAAGGGTGTCCCGGGTCGATGGATCCTCTACGCGCTCTCCGACGCGGACACACCCCGGATGGTGCCGCGGCGCGCACCACGGCTCAGCGTCATCGACCAGGCCATCATGCGCACCGCGAAGCGGGCACCGCAGGCACTGCGCGCGCTCGTCGGCGCCGCCAACGCGAGGCAACGCCGACTGTCCCGCTGACCCCAGGTGAGTGGCAAAGCGTGCGCCAGCACACTTTGCCACTCACGTCACCTCACACCGCCACGGTGGACCGGCGGGCAGGCGCGTGCTGGATGTCGGGCGTCGAGTATTTCCGAACGATCGCGACGAGGCAGAGCAGCCCGATCGCTCCGGCGCCGGCGAGGAAGGCGCCGACCCGCCAGGCGTTGGACGCGTCGCCGTTGATGAGCAGCACCATGACCATCGGTGAGAAGCCACCGATGATGGCGGAGATCTGGTAGCCGAGGGAGGCACCGGAGAATCGGATCTCGGGCGGGAACAGTTCCGCGAACAGCGTTCCCTGCGTTCCGGTCTGGAACGACATGACGATCACGGCGCCGAAGACGGCGAGCGCGAACGGCCACAGCGTGCCCTGGCTCGAGTGTCCGATCATGAGCCACATGGGGATTCCCCACAGCAGCATTCCGGCGGTGCCGATTCCGAAGATCAGCTTCCGGCCGTAGATGTCGGAGAGGTATCCGGCCAGCGGTACCAGCGGAATCATCAGAACGCAGGCGGCGAGGATGAAGCCGAGCACGGTCGAGCGTTCGATCCCGAGGTATGTGGTGGCGAACTGCACGGACCCCGTGATCATCGTGTAGAAGAAGATGACGCCGATGGCGTTCGCGCCGGCCGCGGTGAGTACGGTGCCGGGATTGTTGCGCAGCACCTGCAGGATCGGCGACTTCCGCGCGACCGGAGCCTCGGCGAGCTTCTTCGACAGTTCCCGGAACTCGGGTGTCTCCTCCAGGTAGCGGTGGATGACGAAGGCGACCGGCAGCATCACGAGGCTGATCCAGAACGGGATGCGCCACGCCCACGCGAGGAACGACTCGGAGTCGAATACCGCTGTGATGACGAGGAAGACGACGTTTCCGAGCACGACGCCGATGGGCACGCCGAGTTGCGCGAAGCTGCCGTAGAACCCGCGACGTCCGGCGGGGGCGTTCTCGGTGGCGAGGAGGACGGCACCGCCCCATTGCGCTCCGACGGCGAGGCCCTGGCAGATCCGCAGCGTCACGAGAATCGTGGGTGCGAGCCACACGAGTTGGGTGTTGGGCACGAGGCCGATCAGCGACGTCGCGACGGCCATCATCACGATGGCCGCGACGAGTACCGGTTTGCGACCCACCTTGTCGCCGAAGTGGCCGGCGAGGACGCCGCCGATCGGCCGGGCGACGAAACCGACCGCCACCGTGGCGAACGAGTTGAGGGCGGCGACGACCTGGCTGTCGGTCGCGAAGAACGTGGCGTTGAAGACGAGTGCGGCGGCGGTCGCGTAGATGAAGAAGTCGTACCACTCGAGTGAGGTCGAGATGGCGGCCGCGAACGAGGCGCGCGCGGCCCGGGGCTTGCCCGCGCGTTGTGTGTTCGAATCGGTGGGCATGGTGGTCTCCTGCTCAGTCTTGGGCAATGGAACCGAATGTGTCTCGGAGAACGCGTTTGAGGATCTTGCCGCTCGGGTTCTTCGGGAGGGAGTCGGCGACGATCACGTATTTGGGCACCTTGTATCCGGCGAGTCGTCCGCGGCAGTGCTCCACGACGTCTTTCTCGTCGAGTTCGAGGCCGGCGGCGGGGACCACGACTGCGGCGACCGCTTCGATCCACCGTGGGTGCGGCACCGCGAACACGGCGGCCTCACCGACGCCGTCGAGTTCGTAGAGCGTTTCCTCGACCTCCCGGGTCGCGACGTTCTCCCCGCCGGACTTGATCATGTCCTTCTTGCGGTCGACCACCCACAGGTATCCGTCCTCGTCGAGGTAGCCGAGGTCGCCGGAGTGGAACCACCCGCCCGCGAATGCTTCCGCGGTCTTCTCGGGTTGTCCGAGATAGCCGACGGTGGCGTGCGGGCTGCGGTGCACGATCTCGCCGACCGCACCCGCGGGAAGCGGAAGGTCCCGGTCGTCGACGATGCGTGTTTCCACGTTGAGAGCGGGCTTTCCCGCCGAACCACCGCGCGTCTCTTGATCTTCCGGCCCGAGCGCCGTCGCGAGTGACGCCATTTCCGTCTGCCCGTAGAAGTTCCACAGCCGAATGCCCGGTAACCGTCGGTTCATTTCGCGCAGGATCTCCACCGGCAGCGGTGATGCCCCGTAGTAGCCCTTGCGCAGCGAACGCAGGTCGGTGCTCTCGAACTCGGGCGACTGCAGCAGCGAGATCCACACCGTCGGAGGGCAGAACAGGTTGGTCACCTGCTCGGCCTCGATGGTGCGGAGCAGCACCTGCGGGTCGGGCCCGTCGACGATGATGCTCGTCGCGCCGAGATAGATGTCGGTGCTGAGGAAGTTGTCGAGCTGAGCGCAGTGGCACAGCGGCAGCGCGTGCACCTCCACGTCGTCGCTGCTCATGCCGCCGGTGACGATGCAGCTGATGTACTGCCACATCAGCGACCGGCTGGTGAGCATCGCACCCTTGGGCCGTGATTCGGTACCGGACGTGTACATGATGCGGACCACGTCGTCGTCCGCCACGAACACCTCGGGCGGCGAACCGAATTCGCCGTCCGCCCAGTCCGCCATAGAACGCCAGCCGTCCGGTCTGGCCGCATCGCCGAGCGGGATCGTGGCCCGCACCCGGACGCTTCCCGTCGATTCCGCGAGCGCCTTCTCGGCAACGGGCACCAGGGCGTCCTCGACGACGAACGCGTCGGCTGCGCAGTCGTCGAGGATGTATGCGATCTCCCCGCCGGTCAGCATGAAGTTGACCGGCACGAGAACCACACCGAGCCGGGCGGTCGCGAAGTTCAGCACCGGGTACTGCCAGCAGTTGTGCGACAACAACGCGAGCCGGTCGCCCCGCGTCAACCCCTCGGAGTGCAGGGCCGCCGCGACCCTGTCGATCAGGGTGTCGAATTCGGCGAACGTGAGCCGGACGTCGCGGTGCACGACGGCGAGCTTGTCCGGGGAACGCGCCGCGGACCGCCGCGGAATGTCGCCGATGCTCTGCTGCCGGGCGTGCGTGGTGGCCTCGTTCACCCGCGGACTTCTGTCAGTACCGGGGTGGCGGCGAACTCGGCGCGGGCGAGGGAGCGGCGGTGCACCTGGTCGGGACCGTCGGCGATCTGCAGGAACCGGGCCTGCGCGTAGAGCACCGGCAGGATCGTGTCCTGCGACAGGCCGGCGCCGCCGAAGATCTGCATCGCGTCGTCGACGATCTGCTTGACCGTCAGCGGGACCATCACCTTGGCGGCGGCGATGTCGTGACGGGCCGCCTTCGTGCCCTCGACGTCCATCCGCCAGGCGGCCCGCAGCACCAGCAGCCGAGCGGCGTCGAGGTGGATCCGCGCGTCCGCGACGGTCGCCTGCACGACACCCTCGTCGGCGAGGGGCCTGCCGAACGCCACCCGGGTGCGGGCGCGTTCGGTCATCAGCGCAATCGCCCGCTCGGCCATGCCGATCAACCGCATGCAGTGGTGGATGCGCCCCGGACCGAGACGCGCCTGCGCGACCGCGAAGCCCTTGCCGCGCGGTCCGAGCAGGTTCGCCTTGGGGACGCGGACCTTGTCGAAGACGATCTCGCCGTGCCCGCCCTCGTGGCGGTCGGTGAAGCCGAGCACCGTGGTGGACCGGACGATGGCCAGACCGGGGGTGTCCATGGGAACGAGGACGATGCTGTGCCGGCTGCCGACCGGGGCACCTGGGTCGGTGACGCCCATGACCATCGCCACCCGGCAGTCGTCGCGCAGGGCCGCGGTGGACCACCACTTGCGGCCGGTCAGCACCCAGTCGTCGCCGTCCTCGGCGATCTCGAACCGGACGTTGTTGGCGTCCGAGCTCGCGACGTCGGGTTCGGTCATCGAGAAGCACGACCGGAACTCGCCCGCGAGCAGCGGTTCGAGCCATTCCCGCTTCTGCTCGTCGGTGCCGTACAGGTGCAGCAGTTCCATGTTGCCGGTGTCGGG
Source organism: Rhodococcus sp. P3_B8 (assembly GCF_056402775.1). Lineage (NCBI taxonomy): Bacteria > Bacillati > Actinomycetota > Actinomycetes > Mycobacteriales > Nocardiaceae > Rhodococcus > Rhodococcus sp. P3_B8. The sequence goes on along the minus strand of NZ_JBFUGT010000027.1, from coordinate 23,975 downwards.
CGGGTTGCAGTTGAACGCTTCGGGCGCGATCAACGGGCTCCAGCCGGTGAGTTCCGCGAGCGGCGCGTACTCGAGGTTCGTCAGGCCCGCACCCTCGCGCGCGGGCAGGAAGAGATTCCACAGGCCCTCGCGCTTCGCGACCGCCTTCAGGTCGGCCACGATCGGCGGCGCACCCCAGTGGTCCGGCTTCGACGCCAGTTGCTCTTCGGCGATCGTCTCGGCAGGTAGTACCCGCTCCTGCATGAACTTCGTCAGCTTCGCTTGCAGTTCCAGCACTTTCGGGCTGTAGTCGAAATCCACTTCCGTGGCTCCAATCTCTTCGGTGGTGCCGCGGTCAGCGGCGGAGTTCGGACACGGGCGACATGGCGGCGAGGTCGAGTGCACGCTGCAACAGCGGGCCGACCATGTCGCCGACGTCGTCGAAACCCCCACCGACGGTGTCGCCCTGTGCGTGCCGGGCATTGATGCCCTCGAGGATGACGGCGATCTTGACGTCGGCGAACACCGTGTACCAGTCGATGTCGGGGATCTCGATGCCGCGCCGCGTGGCGTATCGGTCGAGAAGTTCGGTACGGGTGGGGAATCCGTCGAGTCGGGCGAGACCCTTGGTCACCGGGTTGTCGACGGCGCCGGGTTGGTCCCAGAAGCTCAGCATGATCCCGACGTCGGCGAGCGTGTCGCCGAGCGTGGCCATTTCCCAGTCCAGAACGGCGACGATCTTCCCGGCGTCGTCGCGGGACGCGAGCACGTTGTCGAGTTTGACGTCGCCGTGGACGATGCCCGGGAAGTGCGAGGTGGGCAGCGCCCGGCGCAGCTTGTCGAGCAGCACGGACACCTCGGGCCGATCGGTGGTGCGCGAGGCCTCCCACTGCCGGGACCAACGGTCGAGCTGACGTTCGAGGTATCCGCCGGGGCGGCCGAACGAGCCGAGCCCGACCGCGGCGGGGTCGACGCCGTGCAGTGCGGCCAGGGTGTCGGCGAGGTCGAGTCCGAGCCGGCGACGGTCGTCCGGGGTGAGTGCCGACGCCTGCTCGACCGTTCCGACGGGTGTTCCGTCCACCAGTTCCATGAGGTAGAACGCGGCTCCGAGCACGTCCTTGTCCTCGCACAGCAGCACCGCGTCGGGCACCGGGACGGCGGTTCCCGCCAGTCCCCTGATCACGGTGAACTCGCGCTTCATGTCGTGAGCGCTGGGCAGGACGTGCCCGTACGGTGGCCGCCGCAGAACCCACGTCCGGTCGGCGTCGGCGACGCGGTAGGTGGGGTTCGATCGGCCACCGCTGATGAGCGAGACGGCGAGGTCGCCGCGCACCCCGCCCTCGAGTGCGTCGTCGAGGTAGTGGGCGAGAGCGGTGAGGTCGACGCCGGCCGAATCCTCCCGGTCCTCGTGGGTGTCCGCTTCGGCGTGGGACGTCGTCATCCGCTGCGTCCTTTCGAGTACTTCGATCTTCAGCCAAACGCTCGTTCGGCCAGTTCTCATCATCAACCGAGTGAACGTCGGAAGTCAATATCTCCTTATACAGCGACTAAAGATCCAGAACTGCCGAAAAAGGCCCGACGCCCGAACACCTTGCCAATCGATCGTTCGCTTGGCATGATCCACGAGAAGTGATGCACGTCTCATCCGCCTCCGAAAGGTCAGGACACCAATGACGGACCAGTTGACCGGGTCTGCTGCCACCACCGCATGGCGGACCGAAGACCGCATCCGAGCGCGCCGCGCCGCGATCGCGGGTGGCGTGGGCACCCTGATCGAGTACTACGACTTCAGCCTGTACGGCTACCTCGCGATCGTGATGGCCCCGCTCTTCTTCCCCAGCAGCGACCCGGCCATCGCGCTGCTGTCCGCACTCGCCGTGTTCGGCACCGCCTACCTCATGCGCCCGCTCGGTGGCATCGTGTTCGGGCACATCGGCGACCGGCTCGGACGGAAGAAGGCCCTCCTCGCGACGCTCGTCTGCATGGGCCTCGGCAGCATGGCCATGGGATTCCTGCCCACCCACGCGCAAGCGGGGATCTGGGCCACCGTGCTGCTCGTCGTCGTGCGGATGGTCCAGGGATTCTCGGCCGGCGGCGAAGTCGGCGGCTCGGCCACGTTCATCTCCGAATCCGCGCCGCGGCATCTCGAGGCCACCTACGGGGCGTTCACCCCGCTCGGATCCACGATGGGGTTCGCGATGGCCGCAGCGGTCGCAGGCACGGTGTCGGCGTTGACGACCGACGCGCAACTCGAGAGCTGGGGATGGCGGGTCCCGTTCCTGCTCGCGTTGCCGCTGACGCTGCTCTGCCTGTGGGCCCGCACCCGGGTCGAGGAGACCCACGGCGAGGACGCCGATTCCGGACCGGTCCAGGCGCCCGTCGTCGCCGTCTTCCGGCGGCAGCCGCTCGCCCTCCTGCAGTCGGTCGGAATCAGCCTGGCGTGCAACGGAACCGCGTACATCGGCCTCACCTACATGAGCATCCATCTCATGAAGAGCCTCGGCTACGAACGCACCCCGGTCTACTGGATCGCAACCGCCGTCATCGGTGTCGTCGCGCTCGCGATGCCGCTCGGGGGCATGCTCGCCGACCGCATCGGGCGGTTGCGGTTCACCGTGATCAGCCTCGCCGGATTCGCGATCATCACCTACCCCGCCATGGCCGTCATGCACCACAGCCTGTGGATCGCCGCGATCGCCTACCTGCTGATCATGGTCAACACCGTCGGAACCCAGGTCGGCTCGTACACGCTGATGCCACTGCTGTTCGACAAGGACGTCCGCTTCACCGGGGTCGCCATGGGCTGGAACCTCGGCGTCGTCATCGCCGGTGGCACCGCCCCCTTCGTCGCCGTCTGGCTGGTGGAGAAGACCGGAAACGTCCTCTCCCCTGCCGTTTTCGTGATCGTCGCTGCGGTCATCGGACTGATCTCGGTGGCCGGTGTGGCCCGCCGGTCCAAGGTCGCGCAGGAGCAACTCGGCTGACGTCCGGACAGTGTCCCCCTCGAGATCCCTCACGAATTGGAGCAACCATGTATCCCGGCGCTCATGCTGCCACCACCCCCGACAAGCCGGCCGTGATCATGGCGGGCACCGGGCAGACGGTCACCTTCGCCGAACTCGAGTCCCGCTCGATCCGGATCGCCCGCCACCTGCACACCCTCGGACTGCGCCGCGGAGATCACGTCGCGGTGCTGGCCACGAACACTCCCGCGATCTTCGACATCTATTGGGCGGCCATGCGTTCCGGCCTCTACCTCACGATGGCGAACTGGCACCTCACGCCACCCGAGATCGCCTACATCGTCGAAGATTGCGGCGCCAGAGCATTGATCGTCGACGCCGCACTCGACGCGGTGGCGCGTGACCTCCCCGCCCTCACCCCGGCCACCGAGCACCGGCTCGCGTTCGGGGGATCGATCCCCGGCTACGACTCCCTCGACCGGGCCGCCGCCGCGGAGTCGGACGTCCCGCTCCCCGACCAGCCCCGCGGGGCGGACATGCTGTATTCCTCCGGCACCACCGGTCGCCCGAAGGGCATCAAACCGGAACTGCCCGCGCGTCAGATCCAGGAACCCGGCGACACCATGACCGGCATGAACGCGACGGTATGGGGAGTCACACCGGACACCGTCTACCTCTCACCCGCCCCGCTGTATCACGCCGCACCGCTCCGCACCTGCGCGTCGGTGCAGGCCCTCGGCGGCACCGTCGTCGTGATGGACCGCTTCGACGCCGAGCAGGCGCTCGCGTACATCGAGCAGTACCACGTCACCTACAGCCAGTGGGTACCCACGATGTTCGTCCGCATGCTGAAGCTGCCCGCCGAGACCCGGCAGAAGTACGACGTCTCCAGCCTGCGCGTCGCCGTGCACGCCGCGGCCCCGTGCCCGGTGGAGGTGAAGCGGCAGATGATCGAGTGGTGGGGTCCGATCCTGTCGGAGTACTACTCGTCCACCGAACTCAACGGCATGACCCTCGTGAATTCGGACGAATGGCTCCGCAAGCCCGGAACCGTCGGCCGCGCCGCGCTCGGCGTCGCCCACATCTGCGGCGACGACGGTGCCGACCTCGCACCGGGCGAGATCGGCACCCTCTACTTCGAGCGGGACACCCTGCCGTTCGAGTATCACAACGCCCCAGCCAAGACCCGCGACGCCCAGCACCCACAGCACCCGACGTGGACCACCACCGGCGACGTCGGCTACCTCGACGAGGACGGGTTTCTGTTCCTCACCGACCGGAAGTCGTTCATGATCATCTCCGGCGGCGTCAACATCTATCCGCAGGAAATCGAGAACACCCTCACCGAACACCCTGCCGTCCTGGACGTCGCGGTGATCGGGATCCCCGACGAGGAGATGGGTGAATCGGTGCTGGCCGTGGTCCAGACCGTTCCGGGTGTGACCGGGGACGACGCGCTGGCCGGTGACCTCCTCGACCACGTGCGGGAACGGCTCGCCCGGTTCAAGGTCCCGCGGAACGTCGTCTTCAGCGACGACCTCCCCCGCACCCCCACCGGGAAACTCGTCAAGGGCACGTTACGAGATCGGTACGCCGCCGGAGTTCACGCCTGAACCGTCAGCCGTCGGCGGCCGGTTCGTCCCGGCGCCGGCGGTCGAGGAGGACCGCGATCGTGAGGACGATCAGTCCGGCGACGCCGAGGAGGGCGCCGACGGCGGCCGGGGCGGTGTAGCCGTATCCGGCCGCGATCACGACGCCACCGATCCACGCACCACCCGCGTTGGCGAGGTTGAACGCGCCGTGGATCAGCGTCGACGCCAGGGTCTTCGCGTCACCCGCCGCGTCCATCAGCCGCGACTGGACGGCCGGGAAGATCGCCGTCACCGCCATCCCGATGAAGAACAGCACGATCAGCGCCGTCACCGGGTTGTGTGCGGCGACGATGAACAGGGCGAGGACGCAGATCAGGGCGATCATGCACCCGAACAGCCCGGGGACCACCGCGTTGTCGGCGATGCGGCCACCCACGACGTTGCCGAGGATCATCCCCGAACCGAACAGCATCAGCGCCACCGGAACCATCGCGTGCGGCAACCCGGACACGTCGGTGAGCGTCGAACTGATGTAGGTGTACACCGCGAACGAACCGCCGAACCCGACTGTCGCGAAGATCAGCGTCATCCACACCTGCACCCGGCTCAGCGCCCCGAGTTCGGCCACCGGGTTGCTCACGTGCACCCCGGCCAGCGGCGGGACGAGGCGTGCCAACGCCACCAGCGTCACGATTCCGATGATCACCACGAGCACGAACGCGGACCGCCAGCCCAGGATCTGGCCGAAGAACGCCGTCGCAGGCACCCCGACCACGTTCGCGACCGACAGGCCCATCATCACGGTCGCGACCGCCTTGGCGCGTTTGCCCGGTTCCGCAAGGTGCGCGGCGACCAACGCTGCGACCCCGAAGTACGCGCCGTGGGGCAGCCCGGCGAGGAACCGGGCCGCCAGCAGCGACTCGTAACCGGGGGCGAGGGCGGTCGCGAGATTGCCGACGACGAACGTGGCCATCAACGCGATGAGCAGCGTGCGCCGCTCGACGCGCGCGGCCAGCGCCGCGATCGTGGGCGCCCCGACGACGACGCCGAGCGCGTACGCGGAGACGAAGTGCCCGGCCACCGGCTCCGACACCCCGGTCCCCGCAGCCATCGCGGGCAGCAGGCCCATGGACGCGAATTCCGTTGTGCCGATACCGAACCCGCCGAGGGCAAGCGCCAGCATCGCGCCCCGCCGACTCGGTGACGGAATCCGCGGACGCAGAGACGGACGAGCGGTGACCGCAGGTTCGGTGAGGTGAACTGCAGGCGGCGTCATGGCAGCAAGACTCCCGTCGGGCTGATCGTAGGATCGGCGAGCACGTCCAATGGACTCGCCTGTGGATGAACCGGGCCGAGATAGTGGCACACCGGCTCGTACCAGTATGGGCGAGGCTGCAACCGAATTGACAATTCACGCGGGGGTGATTCCACTCACCGGCGCGGCATGTGGGTGCGTCGCCGTGACCTGGGGCGACGCACCGGAGCAGAGCGACCTACGTCACGTGATGTGTTCGAGGATCACCGTGTGCACGTGGTGGGCCTTGTCCATGCCACGGAAGTCGGCCTCGTACGTGGTGTCGGCGACGTCGAGGGCGATGCTGCTGGAGGAGAAGAACTGGCCTGCCCACGACTTGTTGCTGAGGAACGAGACCGAGCGGATGTTCTTGTACGGGATGGACGTGATCGCGGTGCGCTTGCCGACGAAGCTCTTGTCCTGGATGACGACGCGGAGGTTCGTGATCCCGAGGAAGCCGGTGCCCGCGCCGATGCAGTCGTACACGGCGATGATCGTCTCGCCGGGAAGGATGCCCTGCTGGACCTGCTTCAACTGTTCCGACTTGTCGAAGATCGGGTCGGTCATGGTTCCTCCTTCGACGGCGGTCCAGGCCTGTCCATCTTCGCAGAAACTTCGTCGAACGTGACGTGGATGCCCTCGTGCGGTACCGCGCGTTGCGCCTTCGCCTGGTCGGTGAACGTCCGCCTGTCGCCCTCCACGAGGTCGGCCTTGTCCGTGAAGGGCCCGAGCAGCGCCCGCGGGTGCAGCCGGTCGACGCGGACGACGTTGATCTCCACACACACCACGATCGCCGCGGCGGCGAGGAAGAGGAACGCCAGCAAGCCCAGCACGACGGCGAACACCCCGTTCGTCACGGACGCCGTGCTCACCACCTTGCTCACGTAATACGCGCCGAACGATTGGAGCACCTGCCACACCACGGCTGCTGCGACGGCGCCGGGCGCGACGTCGGCGACGGACAGCGGCCGGGCAGTGGCGAGCCGGAACGCGAGGATGAAGATCGCGGAGTTGATCGTGATCGCGGCGAGCATGAGAAGCACGGTGGACGATCCGGACAGGTGCGTCGCGGCGCCGACCGCCGCCACCGCGGCGGTGCCGAGGACGGCGAGACCGATCGTGCCGAGCAACAGCAGACCCCGCAACCGGCCTCGGATCGGGTCGGGCCGCATGTTGCGGGGCACCGACCACGCCGTGTTCATCGCGTTCTGGCTGGCCAGTGCCACCCCGAGGCCGCCGTAGAGGGCGCCGACGAGTCCGATCACCAGGCCCGTCACCCCGCCGCCGATCCGGTGCGGGTCCGCCAGGTCGGCGCCGATGACCGGGAACTGGCTCAGCGCCGAGTCGATGATGTCCTGCTGCAGTTCGGGGTGCCCCGCCAGCACGAACCCGAGCACCGTCGAGAGCAGAAGCAGGAGGGGAAACAGTGAGATGAACCCGTAGTAGGCGATCAACGCCGCAAGGTACACGCCCTGATCGTCGAGGAATTTGTACGTGACGGCGATCGGGAAGCCCATTGCCGGGTACTTCTGCTGGAGAGCGTCGAGCCGTCTGGCGAACTTCATCTCACGCTCCGTTTCCGCGACACCCGCTACCCCGATTCTGCCCGGGCCGCGGCCACGGCGATCAGACGGTCGGTTTCACCATCGCCAGGGCGAGGTCGGCGTAGCGCTCGGCGAGTTCCTCGGGCTTCAGCGGACCGTCGGCGTGCCACCACGTGCACACCGATTGACCCATGTTGATGATGCCGCGGACGGCGTCCCGCGGGAATTCGGTCGCGAAGTCGCCCTCCTCGACACCGCGCTCGACGACGTCGCGGAAGAGGTGCTCCTGTTCGTCGCGGAGGGCGACGACGAGCCGGCGGCCGGCGTCGTCGAGACTGCGTATCTCGGTGGCGCCGACCATCGCGTCCAGCTGCCGGGTGGTGTGGAACATGACCCACGCCCGCATCAGCGCCTGCAACTGGTCGGCGGGGGCGCCACCCGAGCGCAGCAGGGCCCCGCGGGTCATCGCGATGGCGTCGTGGAGTGCGCGCACCATGATGTCCTGCAGGATCTCCTGCTTCGACGCGAAGTGGTGGTAGATCGAGGCGACGGTGATATCGGCGCCGCGGGCGATGTCGCGCATGGACGTGCCGTGATAGCCGCGTTCGTTCATGTTGGCCACCGCGGAGTCGAGGATCACCTGCCGCCCGGTACCCGTTGCCACGGCGGCGACTTTTGCAGCGCACATCCCTCGGTCTCCGTCCCCGATCCGATCGTCACACGACCACTCCAGGGTAGTGGGTCCCGTCACAGAACCCGCTCTAGCGATCGTTCGGTAACAATGTCATGCTGGGGCGGTGGATCACATCGGACTCGCCGTCGCGGACGGTATCGCGACGATCACCCTGAACCGGCCCGACCAGCTCAACGCGTTCACCACCACCATGGAAAACGAGCTGATCGCCGCCTACGACCAGCTCGATGCGGACGATTCCGTCCGGGCGATCGTGCTCACCGGAGCCGGACGAGCGTTCTGTGCGGGCGCAGACCTGTCCGCCGGTGCCGCCACGTTCGATCACTGGCAGGACGAGGACGGGGACGAGGGCGCCGACGCCCGCCGCGACGGTGGCGGTCGCGTGGTGCTCCGGATGTTCGAATCCCGCAAGCCGATCATCGCCGCGATCAACGGACCGGCAGTGGGAGTGGGCATCACGATGACCCTCGCCGCCGACTTCCGCCTCGCCGCCGACGACGCCCGCATCGGATTCGTCTTCAACCGCCGAGGCATCGTGCCCGAATCCTGCTCGACCTGGTTCCTGCCCCGCCTCGTCCCCCTGCAGACGGCCCTCGACTGGGTCTACTCCGGCCGGGTGTTCCCCGCCACGGAAGCGTTCGACGCCGGCCTCGTGTACAAGCTGTACCCGCGGGAATCCCTGCTCGACGAGGCGTATGCGCTGGCCCGGAGTCTGACCGAGCACTCCGCCCCGGTGTCGGTGGCGCTGTCGCGCCAGATGATGTGGCGGGCACTGGGCGCCGAGCACCCGATGATCGCGCACCGCGTCGAGACACGCGGGATCAATATCCGCGGCATCGGACCGGACGCGCGCGAAGGCATCTCCGCGTTCCTCGAGAAGCGGCCGGCCGTGTTCCCCGACAGCGTGCGCGACGACCTGCCGGACGTGTTCGGCGAAGACCTCCCGACCCCGGCGTTCCGCGGATGACCGCCGAACTGCCTGCCCGCCCCGGCGTCGTCGACCGCTGGCATCACGTCGTCGACCGTCGCGACCTCACCGCCCTCGACGCCCTGATCGCGGACGACGCCGTGTTCTCCTCCCCCGCCGTGTTCACTCCGCAGGAAGGAAAGGCGAAGGTCCTGGCGTACCTCCGCGCCGCCCTGACCGTCTTCGACGGCACCGGTTTCCACTACGTCGAGGAGTGGTACGGCGACCGTTCGGCGGTCCTGGAATTCGCTACCGAACTCGACGGCATCCACGTCAACGGCATCGACCTCATTCACTGGAACGACCGCGATCAGATCACGTCGTTCAAGGTGATGGTCCGTCCCGTGAAAGGCCTGCAGGCGCTCATCCCGCTGATGGCCGCCCAGCTCTCCCAGTCGTAAACCACTGCATCAAGGAGAAATTCATGAGCCTGCCCCCCATCCTGCAAGACCGGCTTCGCCTGCCCGTCGTCGCGTCGCCGATGTTCATCGTCTCGGGTCCCGACCTGGTGATCGCCCAGTCGACGTCGGGCATCGTCGGATCGTTCCCCTCGCTCAACRCCCGCCCGCAGCCCGTCCTGCGTGAATGGCTCACCCGCATCACCGAAGMMCTCGCCAAACACGACGCCAACAACCCGGAGACACCGTCCGCGCCRTACGCGGTCAACCTGATCGTCCACAAGAGCAACGACCGCCTCGACGAGGACCTCGCGACCATCGTCGAGTTCGAGGTCCCGATCGTCATCACGTCCCTCGGCGCCCGCGCCGACGTCAACGASGCCATCCACAGCTACGGCGGCATCGTCCTCCACGACGTCATCAACAACAAGTTCGCGAAGAAGGCCGTGGAGAAGGGCGCCGACGGCCTCATCGCCGTCGCGGCCGGCGCGGGCGGACACGCGGGCACCCTGTCGCCGTTCGCGTTGATCCAGGAGATCCGCGAATGGTTCGACGGGCCGGTCCTGCTGTCGGGCTCCATCGCCCACGGCCGCTCGGTCCTCGCCGCGCAGGCCGCCGGCGCCGACCTCGCCTACRTCGGCTCCGCGTTCATCGCCACCGMAGAGGCCAACGCAGACCAGGGCTACAAGCAGATGATCGTCGACTCCACCGCATCCGACATCGTCTACTCCAACCTGTTCACCGGGGTGCACGGCAACTACCTGCGCGGCAGCATCGAGGCCGCCGGACTCGACCCGAACAACCTCGCCGTGTCGGACCCGTCCGCCATGAACTTCGGTGTCGGCGAGGACGCGGACAAGAGCACGAAGTCGGAAGCCAAGCCCTGGCGCGACATCTGGGGCGCCGGACAGGGCATCGGCGCCGTCGACGCCGTCGTCCCGGCCGCGGAGATCGTCGAACGCCTCACCCGCGAGTACGCGGACGCGCGGGCTCGCCTGCTCTAGGCGCTTCGCGCCCGTGCGCCTTTTTGGTAACTGGGACAACCAAAAAGGCGCACGGGCGGCGGAGCCGCCTACCGTGCCGCGATATCGCGCCCGATGATTTCCTTCATGATCTCGGTGGTGCCGCCGTAGATCGTCTGGATCCGGCTGTCGACGTATGCGCGGCCGATGGGGTACTCCATCATGTAGCCGTAGCCGCCGTGCAACTGGACGCAGCGGTCGACGACACGCTTCTGCAGTTCACTGGCCCACCACTTGCCCTTCGACGCGTCGACGGCGGTGAGTTCGTCTGCGTTCAAGGCGAGTACGCACCGGTCGATGTGCGATTCGGTCACCTCGATCTCGGTGAGCATCTCCGCCAGCGCGAACCGGGTGTTCTGCAGATCGCCGATCGGCTTCCCGAACGCCTTGCGCTCGAACACGTAGTCCCTCGTCCACTGGTACGCGGCCTTCGCGGCGGCGATCGCGTTGACCGCGATCGAAATACGTTCGAGGGGCAGGTTTTCCATGAGGTGGACGAAGCCGCGACCCTCGGTGCCGAGCAGATTGGTGGCGGGCACCCGCACGTCCTCGAACACGAGCTCGGCCGTGTCCTGACCGGCCAGTCCGACCTTGTGCAGCTTGCGGCCACGGCTGAAACCGGGCATGCCCCGCTCCACGACGAGCAGGGAGAAGCCCTTGGAACCGGCGCTCGGGTCGGTGCGCGCGACGACGATGACGAGGTCGGAGTGAATACCGTTGGTGATGAACGTCTTCTGACCGTTGATCACCCACTCGTCGCCGTCCCGCACCGCGGTGGTCTTCACGCCCTGCAGGTCGCTGCCCGCACCGGGCTCGGTCATCGCGATGGCACCGATCAGCTCGCCCGCGGCCATGCCCGGCAGCCACCGCTGCTTCTGCTCGTCGGTGCCGAGGTTCACGATGTACGGGATGGCGATGTCGTCCTGGAGGGACAGGCCCGAACCGAACGACGTCGTCGCGGTGCGGGCGATCTCCTCGGCGACGACGTACCGGAACCGGTAGTCGGTGACGCCCGAGCCACCGAATTCCTCGGGCACACCGAGTCCGACGATCCCGGACTTGCCGGCCGCCAGCCACGCCGAGCGGTCGATGAGCCGCTCGGATTCCCACCGTTCGTAGTTCGGCTCGATCTCGCGGGCGAGGAATTCGCGCACGGTCTCCCGGTACGCTTCGTGATCCTTGTCGAAAAGGGTGCGCTGCATGGTCTCTCCTTGTCGCCGGGACGAGCTCGTCCGGCTCGGTGGACCCGGCGCGATGTCAGTGGTCGGGTAGATACCCGACGGTGTGTAGAGCGATGTCGACGTAGCGGCCGGCGACCTGCTCGGGGGTCAGTGCTCCACCGAGCTGGAACCAGCGTGGAATGGACTGGCACATCCCGAGGAGGGCGCGCACGGTCTCGGGGACGTCCCCGCTGTGGAACACGTCGCGGGCGACGCCGTCGGCGACGAGGTCGATCATCATCAGCTCGAGCCGCTTGCGGTTCGCGGCGTAGCGGCTGCGGCTGTCGGCCGAGACGTGCCGCAACTCGGTGTCGAGGGACACGTGCCGCACCCGGTACGTCATGTACAGGACGATCGCCTCGACGACGTTGGAGAATTGCGCCACCACGTCGTCGCCGGCCTCGCGGGCGGCTGCCTCGGCGCGGTCGTTCAGCTCGCGCATCTGCATTTCGAACAGGGCCACGAGAACGGCTTCCTTGCTCTCGTGGTGGTAGTACAGGGCCGGAACGGTCACCCCGACACGACGGGCGATCTGCCGCACCGTCGTGCCGTGGTAACCGTTCTCGTTGAACAGATCCAATGCCTGCTCGAGGATGGGCGTCAGCGGCAGGGCCTCGAACGTCCGCCAGTCGGCGTACTCCGGCTCCGTCACCGTCGGCCCGTCCTCGCGCAGAGTCACAGGTCGCCGATCAGCGCGGTGCCATGCGGATGGCGCCGTCGAGACGGATGGTCTCGCCGTTGAGCATCGGGTTGCTGACGATGTGCGCGGCGAGCGCGCCGTACTCGGACGGGTCGCCGAGACGCGAGGGGTGCGGGACCTGACCGCCGAGCGACTGCTGCGCAGCCTCCGGCAGGGAGCCGAGCAGCGGCGTCTTGAACATGCCGGGAGCGATCGTGTTGACGCGAATCAGCAGCGACGCGAGGTCGCGAGCGATCGGCAGGGTCATGCCGACGACGCCGCCCTTGGACGCGGAGTACGCGGCCTGACCGATCTGGCCCTCGTATGCGGCTACGGAGGCGGTGTTGATGATGACCCCGCGCTCGCCGTCGATCGGCTCGTTCTTCGAGATGCGCTCGGCGGCAAGACGGATCACGTTGAACGTGCCGATCAGGTTGACGGTGACGATTTTGGTGAAGTCGGCCAGCGGGAACGCGCCGTTCTTGCTCACGGTCTTGATGGCGTTGCCGATGCCGGCGCAGTTCACGGCGACACGCAGCGGTCCGAGCGACTCCGCGACATCGAGTGCGGCGGACACGTCAGCCTCGCTGGTGACGTCGCCGGCGGCGAAGCGCACACGGTCGCCGAGTTCCTTGGCGACGGTCTCACCGTTGGACGAGGGCAGGTCGATGATGACGACGCTGGCGCCGTCGGCGAGCAGGGCCTTGGTGGTGGCCAGGCCGAGGCCCGAGGCGCCGCCGGTGACGAGTGCGACGCTGTCATTGACGATCATGTCTATACCTTTCGGAAGCAGGGTTTTCGGGGAAGTGGGTCAGATGCGTTCGATGATGGTGGCGTTGGCCATSCCCGCGCCCTCGCACATGGYCTGCAGGCCGTAGCGTCCGCCGGTGGCCTCGAGGTTGTTGACCAGSGTGCTCAGCAGGCGGGTGCCCGAAGAGCCGAGTGCGTGCCCGAGCGCGATGGCGCCGCCCCACGGGTTGAGCTTGGCCGGGTCGGCCCCGAAYTCGTGCGCCCACGCCAGCGGCACCGGCGCGAACGCCTCGTTGACCTCGTAGGCGTCGATGTCGTCGATGCTCAGCCCCGACTTCGCGAGGATCTTCTTSGTCGCCGGGATCGGCGCGGTGAGCATGAAGACCGGGTCGTCACCGGCAACGGCGAACGARTGGAACCGKGCCCGCGGGGTCAGCCCCAGCTTCGACGCCATCTCCTCGCTCATGATCAGCGCCGCGGACGCGCCGTCGGTCAGCGGCGACGAGTTGCCCGGGGTGATGTGCCACTGCGCCTCGGGGAACCGGGCCGCGTACTTCTCGGAGTAGAACGACGACTTCAGCCCGGACAGTCCCTCGGCGGTGGTGGAGGCGCGCACGGTCTCGTCGGCGGTGTGGGTCACCGTCTCACCGGCGGCGTTGGTGACCGAGATCGGGACGATCTCCTTGTCGAACAAGCCCTTCGACAGGGCGTCGGCGGCACGCTGATGCGACTGCGCGGAGAACGCGTCGAGGGTGTCGCGGTCGAACTTCCACTTGGCGGCGATCAGTTCGGCGGAGATGCCCTGGTTGACGAGTCCCTCGGGGTAGCGGGCGGCGATGCCCGGGCCGGACGCGTCCTGACCGATGGTCGTCGTGCCCATCGGAACACGGGACATCGACTCCACACCGCAGGCGATCACGATGTCGTAGGCGCCGGCGATCACGCCCTGCGCGGCGAAGTGCGCCGCCTGCTGGCTCGAGCCGCACTGGCGGTCGACGGTGGTGGCCGGAACCGAATCCGGGAATCCCGCCGACAGCACCGCGGTCCGGGAGATGTTGAGGGCCTGCTCGCCTGCCTGCCCGACGCAGCCGCCGATGACGTCGTCGACCTGTGCGGGGTCGATGCCGTTGCGTTCGACAATGCTGCGGAGCACGTGCGCGAGCAGTTCCACCGGGTGCGTGCCCGACAGCGCACCGCCGGGCTTGCCCTTACCGGAGGCGAGGCGGACGACGTCCACGATGACAGCGTTGGTCATGATGTTCCCTTTCGAGGAGGAGAAAGTGTGTGCGGCTGCGCCACCCGTGAGTACTTATTAACCGCCCGCGGTTAATAAGTACTCACGGGTCAGCGGCCCTGCCAGACCGGCTGGCGCTTCTCGGCGAACGCCGTCGGGCCTTCCTTGGCGTCGGCGCTGGTGAAGATGGTCGCGATGGCGGCGTTGTTCGCCTCCCACGCCCCGTCGCCCCAGTCGGGTTCGGTTGCGGTGCGGTGGATCATGGCCTTCGATTCGCGCACCGACAGCGGTGCGTTGGCGGCGATCTGCTCGGCGAGTTCGAGCGCGACGTCGAGGGCGGTGCCTGCCGGGGCGACACGGTTGACCAGGCCCAGTTCCTTGCCCTGCGCCGCGGTGATCGGCTCGCCGGTGAGTGCGATTTCCAGCGCGACCTTCTTCGGGATCTGCTGCTGCAGGCGGATCACGCCGCCGGCGGCGGCGAACAGTCCGCGCTTGACCTCGGGAAGCCCGAGGGCCGCCTCTTCATCGACGACCGCGAGGTCACTGGCGAGGACCAGTTCGGTGCCACCGCCGAGGGCGAAGCCGTTGACCGCGGCGATGGTCGGCTTGCTGATCCAGTGTTGCGCGTATCCGGCGAAGCCCCATTCGGGGTGCCCCTCCGCAGCGATGTTCCCGCCCGTGGAGAGGGCCTTGAGATCGGCGCCGGCGCAGAACGCGCGGCCGGCCCCGGTCACGACGACCACCCGCACCTCGGGGTCGTTCTCGGCCTGCTCGAGCAGATTGCCCACTGCGGTCGACAACGCGCCGTTCACCGCATTGAGCGCCTTGGGGCGGTTCAGCGTGATGATGCCGATGCCTCCGCGCCGCTCCCACAGTGCGGCTGCCTCCGTCGTCTCCGTCTGTTCTGGCACGTCTCGTCCTCCGCCTCGGCATGATTACTGATCGCTCGTTAAAGTTAGTACCACGGCGTCACCTACAGGGTCAATGGTCGAATTTATCTAGCGCCCGTTCAGTTGCGTCTGGTATGGATAGTCAGGGACCGACGGAGGAGATCACCACGTGTATGCCCAGCAATTGACCACCGCTTCCGGCCCCGCCGGAGTCCAGCTCGTCGAGATCGACGAACCCGACGGCACCGGCCGCGTCGTCGTGGATCTGCACGCCGCCGGAGTGTCGTTTCCCGACCTTCTGCAGACCACGGGCAGCTACCAGCTCGTCCGGGAACTGCCGTTCGTGCTCGGTGTCGAGGGCGCGGGCGTGGTCCGCAGCGCACCCACGGACAGCGGCATCCGTGCCGGGCAGCGGGTGGCCGTCCTCGCGTCGGACGGATCGTGGCAGCAGACCGTTGCGGTGGAGCCGGACTCGGTGTTCCCCCTGCCCGATTCGGTGTCGCTCGAGGCCGGGGCGGGCTTCCTGATGAACTACCTCACCGTGCACTTCGCCCTCGACGAGCGCGCCCGCTACCGCGCCGGTGAGACCGTGCTGGTGCACGGCGCCGCAGGCGGTGTCGGGGTCGCCGCCCTGCAGGTCGCCGCCGCGCTGGGGCTCGAGACGATCGCCGTGGTCAGCACCGAGGAGAAAGCCGGCATCGCGAAGGCCAACCGCGCCGATCACGTCGTTCTCCTGGACGGCTGGAAGGACCAGGTCCGCGACCTCACCGGAGGCCGCGGAGTCGACATCATCCTCGACCCGGTCGGCGGCGACCGTTTCACCGACAGCCTGCGCAGCCTCGCGCCCAACGGGCGACTGGTTGTCCTCGGCTTCACCGGCGGCGAGATCCCCACCGTCAAGGTCAAWCGCCTTCTCCTGCGTAACATCTCCGTTCTCGGGGCCGGCTGGGGCGAGTACGTGCGCACCAACCCCGGCTACACGAGCAGGCAGTGGGCGGCCCTGGGCCCGCTCCTCGAATCCGGTGCGCTGCAGATCGCCGAGCCCACCACCTACTCGTTCGAACACGCCGTCGACGCACTGCGGACGCTCGAAACCCGTTCCGCCACCGGCAAGATCGCCCTCTCCGTCCACCCTTCCTGACAAGGATCCCCATGAGCTCCGACATTCCCGGCGTGGACACGACCGTCGACGACGGCGTCCTGCGCGTCACCCTCGACCGTCCCGCCCGCATGAACGCCGTCACCACCGAAACCCTCGACGCCGTCGCCGACGCATTCGACAAGTACGCCGGCGACGCGGAGGTGCGGGCCGCCGTCCTCGCCGGCGCCGGTCGTGCGTTCTGCACGGGTGCGGACCTGGGTGGCGAGAACGTCTCCGGTCCTCCGTCGTCCGCGACGATCGACGCCGCGAACCGCACGGCGGCCACGATTCGCGCGTTCCCCCGGCCCGTGATCGGCGCGGTCAACGGTCCCGCCGCCGGCGTCGGGGTGTCCCTCGCCCTGGCCTGCGACCTCACGGTCGCCACCGCGTCGAGCTATTTCCTGCTCGCGTTCACGAAGGTCGGCCTCATGCCGGACGGTGGTGCCACCGCACTGGTCGCCGCGTCGGTCGGTCGCGCCCGCGCGCTGAAGATGGCGCTGCTGGCCGAACGACTGCCCGCACGTGAGGCTCTCGCGGCCGGGTTGATCGCCGACGTGTACCCCGACGACGAGTTCGCCGCGACCGTCGACGCCCTCGCGCGACGTCTCGCCGACGGACCGTCGGAGGCGTTCCACTTCACCAAGGACGCGGTCAACGACGCCACCCTCACCGAACTCGACAACGCGTTCGCCCGCGAGCGCACGGGTCAGCTCGACCTCCTCGCCGCCCCCGACTTCAGGGAAGGCGTCGCGGCGTTCCTGGAGAAGCGTCCGGCAGTGTTCGGCCGCGGCTGACGGCATCACGATGACCGCGACGTCGAACGCGCAACCCTTCGCCTCCCGGCGCACCCACTGGGCGAATCATGTTGCCCGGCATGCCTTCGCGAAACCCGAGGCGGTGGCGCTCCGGTTCCGGGGCACGTCGACCACCTGGCGTGAGCTCGAGGACCGCAGCGCGCGGACGGCCGCCGTCCTCGCCGCCCACGGTGTCGGCCGCGGCGACCGCGTCGTGCTGCTGCTGACCAACCGCCCCGAGTTCCTCGAGGTGATGCTGGCGGCGACTCGCCTGGGTGCGATCGCGGTGCCGGTGAACTTCCGGCTCAGCCCCGGCGAGGTGCGGTTCATCGTCGCCGACAGCGACGCCACCGTCGTGGTCGTGGAGGATTCACTCACCGGGCTCGCCGCGGAGGTCGACGACAGCGTGCCGGTTCTCGTGGTCGGCGACGCCCCCGTCGACGTCTCGCTCGAGACGCAGTTGCGCGCAGCCGATCCCGACGTCCCGATCGCGGACGTGGCGGAAGACTCCCCCGCCGCCATCATGTACACGTCCGGCACCACCGGCCGTCCGAAGGGCGCGGTGCTGTCGCACCTCAATCTGCAGGCACAGGCACTGACCTTGATCCGCGGATGGCGACTGTTCGACACCGAGTCCGAGGTCAACCTGGTCTCGTCCCCGCTGTTCCACATCGCCGCCCTCGGCAGCGTCGGGCCGTTCCTGCTGATCGGCGCCACCATCGTGATCCACCCGACCGGTGCGTTCGATGCGACCGAGCTACTCGACGCGCTCGAGCGTGAGCGGGTGACCAGCGTGTTCATGGTGCCCACCCAGTGGCAGGCCATCCTCGACGACGCCGGCCTCGAGGGTCGGGATCTCGCCCTGCGGGTGCTGGGCTGGGGAGCCGCGCCGGCCACCCCGACCCTCCTCGACCGCCTGTACGCCGCCTTCCCGGACGCCGCGATCGTCGCGTTCTTCGGGCAGACCGAGATGTCGCCGGTGACGTGCATGCTCGACGGCAAGGACGCCGTGCGCAAGATCGGGTCGGTCGGGAAACCGATCGACACCGTGGCGATGCGCGTGGTCGACGAAGCGATGAACGACGTGCCGCAGGGCGAGATCGGTGAGATCGTCTACCGCGGCCCGGGACTCATGGAGGGGTACTGGCGGAACCCCGCGGCCACCGCGGACGCGTTCGACGGCGGCTGGTTCCACTCCGGCGACCTCGTGCGGGTGGACTCGGACGGGTTCGTGTACGTGGTAGACCGCAAGAAGGACATGATCATCTCGGGTGGGGAGAACATCTACTGCGCCGAGGTCGAGAATGCCCTGGCCGCCCACCCGGACATCATGGATGTCGCGGTGATCGGGCGGGCCGACGAGCGGTGGGGTGAGGTTCCCGTCGCGGTCGTCGTCCCGCGGGCCGGGGCGGCGCTCGAGGTCGACGCCCTCGCGGACTGGCTCGACGGCCGGGTCGCCCGCTACAAGCGGCCCAAATTCGTCGAGGTCCTCCCCCAACTGCCCCGCAACGCCAGCGGGAAGGTCGTCAAAGGTGTTCTGCGGGAACAGTTCGGCACGGTCAGCGGCTAGCCGGGGGACGGAGGTGGCGGACGAGGAAGTCGGTCTCGTCCGCGACCACCCGCTCGAAGAGCTCGCCGAAGTAGGGGTCGAAATGACCGCCCGGGTACACGTGCACCTCGGCGCCCGGGGTCTTGGCCGCGGCCTTCTGCGCGCTGCGGGTGAACGTGACGACGTCGTGGTCCGCGATGGCGAAGAAGACGGGGCAGGCGATCTTCGCGACCGTTTTCGTCGGCCGGTACAGCGCTGCCTGCAACGCCACCCGCCCCGGTGTCTCGTTGCGCCATGTCGAACCGGGCGGATCCATCCCGTGATATCCCGCCTCCGCGTCGGGTGTGGTCATGGCCGCGAACGAGCCCGGCGGCCCGACGACGGGAAACATGTACGGCGGCCGGTGCCGCAGCTGGGCGTACCGGTCCCGCAGGTAGGCGACCGCCATGCGGCCGAGGCCGACCACACCCAGTCGCGGAAGGTTCGTCAGACCGTCGACGTACGGAACCTGCGACACGACCGCGGCCACCCGCCGGTCCCGCGCTGCCGCCGTCAGGACGAGTCCGCCGGACAGTGACGTTCCCCAGAGCGCGACCCGGCTGGGGTCGATGTCCGGGCGGCTGCGCACGAACGCGACGGCGCTGTCCCAGTCGTCGAGTTGGCTGTCGATGTCGAGCAGTTGGCGGGGTTCGCCCTCGCTGGCGCCGAAGTAGCGGTAGTCGAACACCAGCGCCGTGACTCCCGCGGCCGCGAACCGTTCCGCGAACGCGTCGAGTCTCTGTTCGCGTACCCCGCTCCAGCCGTGCGCGAGCACCACACAGGGTGCTGCCGTGTGGGTTTCGGAATGGCGCCGGTACAGCCAGGCCGCGCAGCGCTGTCCCCGCGAGGAGAACCACACGTCCTCACGGCGGACGTCAGGGCACGACCGACCAGCTTCGACGGGTGACGGCCGAGGATTCATGGGAGGCGCCTCCGAGAGGTGTGGACATGGTCCAGTCTCGGGCCCTGCGCGCGGCGGCGACAGCCACCCTAGGGTGAAGAATCGGCACCCCAGGGTGGAAAATCAGCTCTCGAGTGCGACTTTCATGCACTCGAGCGTCTGCCGCATCCCGTCCTGCATCAGCTGGTCGCGGTTGCTGCCCAGCACCTTCGACTTCTGCACCAGCCGTACCCACCATACGGGCGTCGCGTAGATCTCCCGGGTCTCGGTGACGAGTGTGCCCGCGCCGGAGGGTTCGAGATGATACGTCCAGCGCGCCTTCGGCTCGTCCGCCTCGAAGGAGAACTTCTGGCCCGGAACGATATCCACGACGGTGCAGTGGGTCTTCCACCGCACCGCCCCGTGCCGGTTGGCGCCGATGAACCGCGCGCCCACCGTCACCGGGGTGCCGGACTTCCAACGGGCCCCGGTGTTCTCGGGGCTGAACCGGCCCATGCCCTCCACGTCGGTGACCACGTCCCACACGATCGCGGGCGGAACCTCGATCACGATGCTCGCAGTGTCCACGGCTACCGGCCCGGGATCCACTGCAGCGCCTTCACGAAAGGCGGCATGATCTTGGCCCACACCTTCGGCGACAGTCCGCGCGGACCGCCGAGGTTGAGGATGCGGGTGGTGGCGATGGTCTGCGGTTCGGTGTACTTGAGGAGCCCGTCGTCGCCGTGGCGGCGACCGACACCGGACACCCCCATGCCACCCATCGGCGCACCGGTGCTGCCCCATGCCGGGGCGTAACCCTCGTCGACGTTGACGGTTCCGGCGTGGATCCGTGCGGCGATGGCCTCGCCCTCCGCCTTGGTTCCCGCCCACACGCTGGCGTTCAGGCCGTATTCGGTGTCGTTGGCGCGTTCGATCGCCTCGTCCACATCGGCGACGGGGTAGATCGAGACCAGCGGTCCGAACGTCTCGTCGCGGTAGCACTCGGCGTCCTCGGGAACGCCGGTCAGGACGGTCGGCTCGTAGAACAGGGGGCCGAGGTCGGGGCGCGCCTTACCGCCGGCGACCACGGTGGCGCCCTTGACGACGGCGTCGTCGACGTGGCTGGACACGGCCTTGACCTGCGCCTCGGACACGAGGCTGCCCATTTCGATGCCGAAGTCGTAGCCGGCGCCGAGCTTCATGTTGCGGACGCGTTCCCCGAACAACCGGGTGAACTCGGGTGCGATGGACTCCTCGACGTAGATCCGCTCGATCGAGATGCACAGCTGCCCGGAGTTGGAGTAGCAGGCGCGGACGGCGGCGTCGGTGACCTCACGGAGGTTCGCGCCTGCGGTGACGATCATCGGGTTCTTGCCGCCGAGTTCGGCGGAGAAGCCGATGAGACGGCGACCGGCCTGCTCGGCGAGGAGCTGACCCGTGGCCGAGGACCCGGTGAACATCAGGTACTCGGTGTTCTCGACGAGGGCGGTGCCGACCACCGAGCCCGGTCCGGGGACGACGGCGAACAGGTCGCGCGGCAGCCCGGCCTGGTACAGCAGGTCGACGCAGGCCAGCGCGCAGTACGGGGTCTGGCTGTCGGGCTTGAGGACGACGGCGTTGCCGGCGAGGAGCGCGGCGACCGCGTCGGACACCGCGAGGGTCATGGGGTAGTTCCACGGCGAGATGACGCCGACGACGCCCTTCGGCTGGTACCGCACGACCGTCTTGGTGAGGCCGGGCAGCATGCCCGAGATGCGCCGGGGACGCAGCAGCTTGGGGGCGACGCGCGCGTAGTGGCGGGCGGTCATCGAGATGTCGAGGACCTCCTCCTGCGCGGCGGCGCGGGACTTGCCCGTCTCGGCCTGAGCCATGTCCATCAGGGCGTCGCGGTTCTCGAGCACCAGGTCGCGGTACCGGTGGAAGATCGCGGCGCGTTCCGTGACGGGACGCTTGGCCCATTCCTTCTGTGCCACCCGGGCGCGTGCGATCGCGTCCTTGGCGTCCTGAGCGGTACCGACCGGGACGGTGGCCAGTTCCTTACCCGTGAACGCCTCGACGACGGACCGCGTCGGGCGATCCGCCGCATCCGGGATGGCGTTGAGGTCGGCGAGCCGCGCGAACGTGGCGGCGGACGGAACAGGCATTTCGTACCCCTACTGGTTAGTAGTTTTTGCGGTTACACATAACTTACCTGCTTGGTGCGCCAAGCCACAGGGGCGGATGGACTAGTGCCGGTCTTCGAGCCCGACAGCCTCCCGCAACTTCTCCTCCGCCTTCTTCAGCTCGGGGTTGTCCTGGGCGGAGGAATCGAGCAGGGCGGCGAGCGCCTCGGCGATGACGTTCAGTTTCTCCTGCAGAGCCTCGGTGGCACGGCGGCTGGCATTCTCGAGCAGGACCACGAGAAGCAACGTGAAGACGGCACCGGCGGTGTGGATGGCGATCTGCCACTCGTGAAGGTCCTTCCAGAGCGGAATGCTGACGACCCACAGCGCGACCACTCCTGCGCAGATCCCGAAGAACGGCGCCTGGCTGACCCGGAGTTCGATCTGCTCCACGAACCTGTCGAACGCCGAACGCTGATCGGTGGGCTGCTGACGTGCGGCCTTCGCGTTGCGCACCATCTTCGGAGTCTAGGCTCAGCTGCCACTCCCGACATGCCCGTTTCACCCGAGTCGCCGCGATGACGGCATGGGGTGCGAGGGTCCGGAGGCTGCGGCGTGGGCGTCGCAACACTGGCCGGGGAGCGGGTGGCGCTGGTCAGTGATTTGACTCAGGATGCCGTCGATGCCTACGACCGGATGCTGACGTACGTCGCGCGGGGCGATTGGGACTTCTCCGTCAAGTCCGCGCAGGCGGGCATGGCGAAGTCGTACAAGTACGCCGGGCCGACGCAGCGTCAGCCGGCCATCGACGCAGCACATGTCGAGGCACTGCCCGCGGCGCGTTGTCTTGGCTGGGTGCTGTGCAACGAGCGTCAATCCGACCGGACAGCCCTCCTGCAGTTTCACCCGTCGATGTCCTACGAAGACTTCGTCCGTGGGTTCCGACCCGGCTCCGACGGCAAACTCACCTTGATCGACGGCCCTCTGCTCACCGCCGCCAAGAACGCCCGCCAAGACTGCGAATGCGACTACGTCGTGGTCATCGAGGAGATCAACCGCGGCAATCCCGCACAGATCTTCGGCGAGATGCTCACCCTGCTCGAACACGACAAGCGCGACCCCGAGAACGCGCTGAACCTCGCCTACTCGCGGGACGGGGAAGGACCGTTTCATCTGCCCTCGAACCTGCACCTCATCGGCACGATGAACGTCGCGGACCGGTCCCTGGCCCCGGTCGACATAGCGATACGGCGGAGATTCGCCTTCTTCGACCTGGGGCCGGAGTACAACGATGCCCGACGCGAGTTCGTGATCGAACGCGGCTACGACGAATCGGTCGTTGACCGCATCGCGGTACGGATGACCAGGCTGAACGAGGTGATCGCGGCCGACCCGCACCTCGGCAAGGACTACTGCATCGGTCATTCGTACTTCACTTGCGCGACCCGGCTCGCTCGCGTACTCGTCGCGAGCGCCGCCGACGACGACGCACGACATCGGGAGTCACTCGAGCGCAGCCTGCCGGCGCGACTTCGCCTCTAATCGAGTCGAACCTCACAGATCCCTCGCTGTCGCCAGCCGGCGCCTCGACTGTGGTCTCCGAACGCATTTCACGCGTCGATTCCGCGACGCGTCGGCATGACTTCACGCGATTGGCGGTGTCTGCCGGAATCGACCGGCCGATTGACCGTCTGCCGTCGGTGCGCCGGGGTGAAAAGACATGTGCGGCATCGGTGTTCGTGCCCGGGAATGCCGAAAGCCCCCCAACAAGGTTGGGGGGCTTTCGGTAACGGATGTTCGGCGGTGTCCTACTCTCCCACACCCTGTCGGGTGCAGTACCATCGGCGCTGGAGGGCTTAGCTTCCGGGTTCGGAATGGGACCGGGCGTTTCCCCTCCGCTATRGCCGCCGTAACTCTATGAAACTGTCACACGGAACATCAGCGAAGAAACACAACACCATGGGTGGGTGGGGTGTTCTTCTTTCTTCTGTTCTGAAACGTGTGTGTTGTTTCAGATACTGCACAGTGGACGCGTAGCTTCTTTGTGGTAAGTCCTCGGCCTATTAGTACCAGTCACCTGCATCCGTTACCGGACTTCCAGTTCTGGCCTATCAACCCGGTGGTCTGCCGGGGGCCTTACCCCCTCGAGGGGGTGAGAAACCTCATCTTGGAACAGGCTTCCCGCTTAGATGCTTTCAGCGGTTATCCCTTAGATGCTTTCAGCGGTTATCCCTTCCGAACGTA
>NZ_JBFUGT010000026.1:0-62242 GCF_056402775.1 Rhodococcus sp. P3_B8 | reverse complement strand
AATAGCCGACGATCCGGGTGGAGAAGCAGTCCTTGATCGCGCAGAGGTAGAGCTTGCCCTCATCGGTCCAGTGCTCGGTGATGTCGGTCAACCACAACCGGTCGGGCTGCTGGGCGCTGAACTGCCGCCTGACGAGGTCGTCATGGACCGGTGGCCCGGAGCGGCGATGAAGTCCTCGCTTCTTGGCGAACACCGAGAAGATCCGCTGCTGCGAACACAGCCGGTGGACGCGGTTCTCGCCGGCGACGATGCCGTGGGTGGGTAGTTCGTCGGCGATGAACCGGTATCCGAACTCCGGATCGCCGGCATGGATATCGAGTGCGGCGTTGATCAGATGGGCATCGTCCCAGTCCCGTCGGGACACGGGATCGGTGTTCCACTTGTAGAACGCTTGCCGGGAGAATCCCAGCACCCGGCAGGTCACCGCGACGGCGATACCGTCGGCAGCAAGTTCACGGACCAGCGGGAACATCATTTTGGGTTGACATCGCGCGATAGGTAGGCCACCGCCCGACGCATCACCTCCGCCTCCTGTTCGAGCAGCCGGATACGTTTGCGGGCCTCGCGGAGCTCGTCGGATTCGTCCCGTGTGAGGCCGGGTCGGGTGCCGTCCTCGATGTCGGCCTTGCGCAGCCAGTTCTTCAGACAGGTCTCGGAGATCCCGAAATCCTTCGCGATCTGCTCCAGCGGGGCTTCGCGTTTGCGGGCCACGGCGACGACGTCGCGGCGGAACTCCTCCGGGTACGGCTTCGGCATGTCGATCATCCTTCCACCGTGAGGGCGGATCCCTCACAGGTCAGGTGTCAACCAGAGCCGGGGCAGTCCCTTGCCATCGCGGTCAGCAATGCCTGAGGAATGTAGATGACGCTCACTGCGGTCGACGCCGAAACGGCGAGAACGGAGAGGGCCAGGCCCCAAGTTCTGCCTTGCTGTGACGGCGTCGAACGTGCAACTGCCTTCATCGAGCCACTCCTCAACCTCGTATACGACGCCCGTGGTCGACATACGCGCCAGGGCCACTGCACACCGGTTTCCCGTCAACATTGACTTCGGATCTCAGGGCGGATTCAACCGGTCGTCGCAACACCGTGCCGTGAGGCACGAGTGTACCTGTACGGCAAAGACTTCCGCTGGAGTTCTCCAACGTGCACTTTCCGGGGGCGGTTGTTGAGCGCATCGGCGACCGCCTGAAGCTCACGGAAGTTGTATCGGGACAGATCAGTTCCCTTCGGAAAATATTGTCGCAGCAGACCATTGGTATTCTCATTCGTTCCGCGCTGCCATGGACTGTACGGATCACAGAAGTAGACACGGATACCGGTTGAGGCGGTCAGCTCGGCATGACGCGCGAGTTCCTTTCCGCGATCCCATGTCACGGATCTGCGTAGATGCTCGGGCAGCGGTGACAGCGTCGCGGCCAGAGCATCACGAACGGACTCCGAACCATATCCGGACAGCGCCGGCCCGTTCTTCACCATCGTCGCTGTTCCATAGCCTTTCAGTCGCGGCAGGTGTAGTAGGCGAGATCGGCCTTCCACTGCGCGGTCGACGCGCGATACTCGAGCTTGCCATTGCGGGTGGCGGCGTTCCGCCACAACTCTCGCGAGATCGTCGACGGTGACCGTCCGATCCGGTCAGCGATGTCGCGCATACTCATACCCTTGGCTCGCAGCAGCGCGATATCCTCACGCTCGGTGAACGACAGGTATCTCCCCGAGACCGGGGTCAACTCGATCGGTGGCATCCCACCAGCCTGGCGGAACCACCGTGTCCCCACCGGCCCCGACACGCCGCATGCGGTCGCTGCGTCGTCGCTCGTGAGACCCTCGGCGATCCGCGTCCAGAATGCCCGCTCGAGATCTCGGCGTATCGGAGGTCGTCCCGGTGACCGCATCACCGCACGCCCCGTCAACGCTGCCGCCCACCCGGGTGGTCGTCCCATCCCACACCTCCGTTATCGAGGTGTTGCTTCCACCGGTTGAGCCTGGTCAGCTCCCGAGCGGAAAATTGATTTCTCATTAACGGAGTTTCGCTCAGATAGGAGTCAGTACGTTCTGCAGCGCGCGCGATGGCGTCGGTCACGTTCGGGGTATTCGAGGTGCGACCGATGGCGCGGTCGGGACGCCGCTGCCGGTGGCCGATTCGATCGCAGCCTCCACTCGCCGATCCTCGTCGTACAGTCCGGAGTGACCCTCCATCGGTGCGGCACTGGCAACGGCCCCGAACGGACTGCTGACGCCCTCGTGCCACCGGACTGGGCGGCAATCACGTCGAGCACATGCTGTTCACACCTAGTTCTCCAGGTGCGATATCAGTGGAACGACCGGCCCCCGTCTGCTGCAAGCGCACTTCCGGTGACATAGGACGATTCCGAACTTGTCAGAAAGAGAACGGCACGAGCGATCTCGACGGGCTGCGCCAGCCGGTTGAGGGCGTAGTTCCCGACGTTCTGACGTTGGCCGTCGGCCATCGCGGTATCGACCATGCCGGGACACACGCTATTGACCCGCACCTTCGGTGCCAATTCGGCGGCGAGTGCCCTCGTCAGGTTGAGCACCCCACCCTTGGACGCTGCGTACGCAGTGAGCTCGGGTGCATTGGCCAGCAATCCTGCCGCCGACGCAATGTTCACCGCAGTTGCGTTCTCTTCCTTCAACAACCACGGGATACAGCTACGCAGGACGATGTACGTGCCGGTCAGATTCACCTCCAGAACATGCCTCCACGCGTCAGCCGGGACGTCGGTGATTGTGCCGCGGAACATGATTCCTGCCGCGTTGACCACCCCGTCGATGCCGCCAAGTGCGGTTGCCGCCGAATTCACGGCGTCGGCGACGGCGTTCTCGTCGGTGATGTCCACCACGAACCCGTGACCGCTGGTGTGTTCGGCGGCCTGCTGGAGACCCCCCTCATCGCGATCCAGAAGGGCGACCGACGCGCCCTCGCTCGCCAACAATCGGGCCGTAGCCCGTCCGATTCCCGACGCCGCGCCGGTGACGACGATACGGCGTCCGAGAAGACGACGAGTCGGGGCCGACGACTGGTGCTCCGGTGCTTCCGACAAAGTTTCGGTCATAATTTTCCTTTTCCGTAGTATCGACCGTCAGCGCATCACAAAGGCATTCGCCGGCGCGGTGTCGTCCGTCGAGAGCACAACGCTCTTGGTCTCCAGGTATTCGTCCACCGCCTCGATTCCGTGCTCACGACCCAAACCCGATCGCTTCGTTCCGCCGAACGGCACCATGTAGCTGTAGGTGCGGTAGGTGTTCACCCAGACCGTTCCGACGCGTAGCGCTTTCGACATGCGCAAGGCGCGCCCGACGTTCTCGGTCCACACACCCGCCACGAGCCCATAGGCCACATCGTTGCCGAGCGCGACGGCGTGCGCCTCGTCGTCGAACTCGATGATCGACAGCACGGGCCCGAAGACCTCTTCCCGGGCAATCCTCATGTCGTTGGTGACGTCGGCGAAGATTGTGGGCTCGACGAATTGGCCGCCCCGAAGATCCGGATCGGAGGCAGGCTTTCCGCCGAGAAGCAGACGGGCACCGTCGGCCTTCGCGATGTCGATGTAGTCCAAGACCTTCTGATACTGCGGCGGTGTCGCGATGGGACCGACGTTCGTCTGCGGGTCCATAGGGTCACCCAAACGGATACCCTTGGCGATCGCGAGCACTTTGTCGGTGAATTCATCCTTGATCGAGCTGTGCACCAGCAGACGTGAACCTGCAGAACACATCTGGCCCGACGCTCCGAAGATGCCGGAGACCACTCCCGTCGCAGCCTTCGCCAGGTCCGCGTCGTCGAAAACGATGTTGGGAGACTTGCCACCCAGTTCGAGCGAGACTCGCTTCATGGTGCGTGCAGCTGTTTCGTAAACCCTGGCCCCGGTGATATCCGAGCCGGTGAACGTGATCTTCGCGATGTTCGGGTGTTCGACCAACGCGGTGCCCGCTTCGTGCCCAAGGCCGGTAACGACGTTGAACACCCCGGGCGGCAACCCGGCTTCCTTGGTGAGCTCGGCGAACTCCAGCGTGCTCGCGGAGGCGAACTCCGACGGTTTGACCACCACTGCGCAGCCAGCTGCAAGCGCGGGAGCGCATTTGACTGCCGCGAACCACAGCGGCGAGTTCCACGCCGTGAGCGCAGCAACGACGCCGATGGGTTCCCGATCGGTGAAGGCGACCGAATTGGACTTCTCGATGGGGATCGAGGATCCCTGAATCTTGTCGGCCAGGCCGGCGTAGTAGTACCAGACCTCCGAGATGGACGCGAGTTGGCCGTGCATCTCGGCAAGCAGCTTTCCGTTGTCACGGACCTCGATCTCGGCCAGACGCTGGGCGTTCTTCTCGATGAGATCGGCGATGGCGCGCATCGTCTTCCCGCGTGCCGATGCCGACATCGTCGCCCATGGGCCCTCTGCCATCGCGCGATTCGCCGCGGATACCGCACGGTCCACATCGGCCTTCGTGCCGCGCGGGATCCTTGCCCATTGTGTCCCCTTGTACGGGTCCACGGAGTCGAGCCACTCAGCGCTGGCCGGGTCGATCCACTCTCCGTCGATGTGCAACTGGTACTTCGTCACTAGACGTCCTTCTTCGTTCGTTTACGTTGTGCTGTAGTGAAAGCGGATCTATCGAGCGAGTGCTGCACCGGGCTTCTTCGTTGCGGGCAGAGCCTCGGTCGTGAAGTCGGCGAGGTCGAGGTGTCGCCCTTCCTGCATCGTGGAGACCGCGTAGGCGGAACCGATGATCACGACCAGGGTGAACACCAGAACCAAATTGGTACCTCCGACAGCAGCTAACGCTGCTGCGATGAACGGCGCAGGCGCAGAGAAGATCAGGTTCGCGAAGGTGTGTGACATGGCAGCACCCGAGAACCGAACCTCCGTCGGGAACTGCTCTGCGAACATCGCCGGCTGTGCGCCACTGAGGAACTGGATCGAGGACAGTACGAGAGTGATGATCGATCCGGTGAGCACGGGGTTGGGCCCGGGCAGGGTGAAGAACAGCAGCATGCCGGTGAAGCACCCAGCGAGCCCCAGGAGGAAGACCGGCTTGCGACCAATCCGGTCGCACACCACGCCTCCGGCAATGGCGAAGAATACCGATACTCCGTTAGCGACCATCAGGATCACCAGCGCTGTCTGAGACGACATGCCCGTCTCACGGGGCAGGTAGCTCAGTCCATATACCGCGACCAGGTAGAAGCTCAGCGACGAACCGCCCCA
This sequence comes from Rhodococcus sp. P3_B8, assembly GCF_056402775.1. Taxonomy (NCBI): domain Bacteria; kingdom Bacillati; phylum Actinomycetota; class Actinomycetes; order Mycobacteriales; family Nocardiaceae; genus Rhodococcus; species Rhodococcus sp. P3_B8. The sequence goes on along the minus strand of NZ_JBFUGT010000026.1, from coordinate 57,012 downwards.
TGCAAGGGTCAGCAAGGCAACTTTGCGAGGATGCGTGGCCAGGACTCGCAGGCCTGTGCTGCGAGGCTTCACGACGCGCTCTTCGATATCCTTGTTGACGACGAAGGCGGGTGTCTCCTCCAGCTTCAGCCGGATGAACACGGCGACAACGACAATGATGACGCTTCCGAGGAACGGCACACGCCAACCCCAGGATTCGAACTGGTCTTGCGTCAAAGTCGCACCCAGCACCACCAGCGCAAGATTCGCGAGAACCTGGCTGACGGGCGAGCCCATGACGATGAACGAACCCAGCAAACCTCGACGGCTCTTGTCGCCGTGTTCCATCGTCATCAGCTGATTGCCGATCGCCTCACCACCGAGTGAAAAGCCCTGTACAAAACGTAATCCGACGAGCAGAGCGGCGATACCGAAACCTTGTCCAGTCGGTAGTACGCCAATCAGAATCGACGAGCCACCCATCAGGACGAGCGTGGTGAACAGGATCGGTTTACGCCCGATGCGGTCACCGAGATGCCCGAACACGATGGCGCCCACGGGTCGAGCGACGAACCCGACTCCGAACGTGGCGAAGGATGCCAATAACGCACCAGTCGAACCCAACTCATGGAAGAAGAGGATCGGGAACAACGTGGCGGCAAGCGCCCCGTACACCGCGAAGTCGAAGTACTCCAGCGCCGACCCCAGCGCACCGCTCACAACGGCACGGATTTCCATGGGGCGGGAAGGCTTGCGCTTAGCGGCTTCCGCCGACTGCTCCGGCGGTAAGGCTGAGGTCATGTGGTGCTCCCAGATCTGTGTCGTCGAACCGAGGGACGGTGCAGTTTCAGATGCGACCAATTTCACAATATCTCGCAGTATGAGACTTGGTCAACAGCAAAAGGGATGGTTGCCGCGCAAAAGATCGACCCGGATCCGATATTCGGATCTGAGAGGCGAGACGAGGTTGGGTGTGGGGATTCGCAATTCGGAGCCGAGGCAGTCTGATCAGTTTGAATCGACGGAAACCGACGCGTCGAGGCGTCGATACCGCGTGTCTAGCACCCAACAGCTCAGGCCACAGTGGCGAACTGCCCTGCAAGTTGCTTCTCCACGAGGCGATCGGAAATAGTCGGGGCGTCTGCCTGACCACGGCGATCGCGAGTTCGACCTCGACATCCCGTCGAACATTTCGTCCCATGCGACGCCGACGCTGCCCAGTGCGGCCTTTTGATTTGGTGAGGATCGGAGCACTGTAGACGCGAGGGTTGAACTCCCCTGGGTCAGCACGTAGCCGTCTTCGCGTCGACGCGGGTAGACCGGCAGATGAGCCAGAATCAAGAGATCGGTCGACGAATCTGCACATTCATTTCGATGACTCGCGATCTCACCGAGTACTGTCCGGTGCGCACGGCTGTGAGCAAAGCATCATGCAGGGACTCGATGTTGCGATACCGGACGATCGTGAGGCCTCGAGCGCCTCCAGCGTCGCAGCTGTCGACCAGACAGGCTCGATCTCGGTGACCAGCTCGAGGAGAAGAGCATTTTGGACAGGCTGCTCGCTCCGGAGGCATTCTCACGTCGTCGACACCATTCGGTGAATGGGATCCTCCACATCCTTCTGTTCGCGACCGGCCGGGCCGACCTCTCGACGACGGGACGGTAACGACGTCCCGGCCGAGCACTTACGAGGTGGTCCCATCACGAAATGCAGACCGGCCCCGCGTGCGTGACGCACCCGGGGCCGGTCTGTATTTGTCTGATCGTCACAGTTCGATGTAGACGCTCTTGCTGTAGAGGTAGGTGTCCATATGTGCAGCACTCCCCTTGGAGCCGTACCCACTCAGCCTCGTTCCACCGAATCCGACCAACGGATCGATGTAGCCGTAACAGTTCACCCACATCGTGCCTGTGTGCACGCCGTGGACCACCCGAAGCGCAGAGGACAGATTTTGTGACCACACCGCTCCTCCGAGACCGTATTCGCTGTCGTTAGCGATGGCGATGGCCTCGTCCACGTCGTCGAACGGCAGAATCGACAGAACTGGGCCGAAGATCTCTTCGCGAGCGATTCGCATCTCGTTGGTCACGCCACCGAAGACGCTCGGCTCCAGGAAGTATCCGTTCTCGAGCTCCCCCTCGAGCCGTTGGCCGCCGCAGAGCAGTTCGGCCCCTTCGTCTCGGCCGACGTCGATGTAGGACAGGACCTTGTCCAGCTGGGGTTGGGAGATGACCGGGCCCAGCGTGGCGGCGGCGTCCAGGCTGTGCCCGACCCGCAAGGTTTTCATGAACGCCAGCAGCCGCTCGGTGAACTCGTCAACGATGGGCCGCTGAACCAGCACCCGAGTGCCGGCGAAACAGATCTGGCCGGAGTTGGCGAAGACCCCCATCGCGGCTCCCGGTACCGCTTTGTCCAGGTCCGCGTCCGCACACACGATGTCCGCCGACTTGCCGCCCAGTTCCAGCTGCAATTTCTTTATGTTGACGGTGGACGCCTCGATGATGCGGCGGCCGGTCTCGGTCGATCCGGTGAACGCGATGCGGTCGACGTCGGGGTGAGCCGCCAGCGCATGGCCGGCTTCCTTGCCCAGGCCGGTGACCACATTGACTACTCCCGCCGGCGTCCCGGCCTCGTGCAGGATCTCGGCGACCCGCAGCACCGACAGCGAAGCATCCTCGGACGGCTTCAGCACGGCGGTACACCCGCTGGCCAGAACCGCGCCGATGATCCAGAACTGACTGTTGAGTGGACCATTCCAGGGAATGATTCCGCCGATGACCCCGACCGGGGCCTTCAACGTCATCGTGGTGACATTGCCGGGGATGCCGTTCATCAGGGTCTCACCTGAGATGTTGGCTGCCTGTGAGGCGAAGAACGACAGCATCTTCATCAAGGCGGGCTTGGTGTTACGCAACCGCGAGACCGGCGCACCCATGTCCATGGCTTCGATGTGGATCAGTTCCTCGAATTTCTCGTCGAGGACCTGGGCGATACGCGTCAGTAAGGCCTGCCGCTGGTAGGGGGTCCAGGTGCTCCATGGACCATGGAATGCCTTGCGTGCAGCGAGGACCGCGCGATCGACGTCGGCTTGCTCGCCGGCAGCAAGCCGCGCCAAGACCTCACCGGTCGACGGATTGACGGTGGTCAGCGTCTGCCCGGACGCGGCCGGGACGCGCTGGCCGTCGATGACGAACTGCTGCACGTCGCGGGACAAAAAACCTTGGGCCTGCTCGCACAGCGCGAAGTTCTGCTGGGATATGGTCACTGCTTTCCTCTCACCTGACCTTCGACGATCCGTCAATCGAAGATGAAGACGCCTTTGCCGATCTGGCGTCGATCGAACAGCTCGTAGGCCCGCTCCGCCTCGTCCAGCCGGAACTCATTTGTGAACAGCGACTCCACGTCCAGGCCACGCTCGGCCACGAAGAGGGCACACTCCTCCTGCAGGTTCTTGCTGAAGGTGAGCGACCCGAGGACGGTCTTCTGCAATTGGATGAGTTCCTCGCTGTCCAACTCGATCGTGCCGAAGACTCCGACCATGCATGCGGTTCCCCAGCGGCGGAGTGCCTGGACCGCCTGACGACGTACGGTGGCGTTGGCGCTGCATTCGATGGACTTGTCTGCGCCTTCGCCGTTGCGGGTCAGCTCACGAACAGCGACCACGGGGTCCTGCTCTCGTGAGTTGACGATGTAGTCGGCGCCGAACTGTTGGGCCATCTGCAGCCGCGAGGGTTCGACGTCAAGGGCGATGACCCGAGCACCGAAGGCCTTGGCCAACATGGTGCAGCTCAGGCCTACGGGCCCCTGCCCAAAGATCGCCACGGTTTCGTCGGCGGACACACCGGCCCTCTTGATCGCCCCGAAGGCTGTCCCGGTGCCACACGAGATGGCCGCACCGGTCTTGAACGAGAGTGCGTCGGGCAATTTGATGAGCGTGTGGGCGGGAACCATCATGAAGTCCGCATGTCCACCGTCGCCATCCAGCCCGCCGTATACCGTGCGTGCGTTCGGACAGTACTGGGTCCAGCCTGAACGGCAGTACTGGCAGGTTCGGCACCCGTCGTAATGGTGGACCATGACCCGGTCTCCGACCTTGGCCTCACTGGGTCGTACGGCGTCACCGATATTTTCGACGACTCCACACGGCTCATGACCTTCGATCACCAGCTGGGATCCGGTGCGCAGCGGGCCGTGGAGGTGATTGAGGTCGCTTCCGCACATGCCGGAGGCCTTCATGCGGATCACCACTTCGTCCGGCCCGGGCTTCGGGTCGGGGTACTCCTGGATATCGAGCTTGCCTTCGCCCAGAAATACAACAGCTTTCATGTCAACGCTCCTCGGTGGTCAAGAGATGGACGGGCCAGAGAGCGACGGACCGGAGGACGAATCTAACTCTCGCTGCGGATTATTCGTCTCTCCGGGACCCTTCGGCCCATCATCGGTGTCACCGTTCGGGGCGATCTGCTCCAGAGCCTCACGGGAGGTGTCCACACGGGCGAGGGCGTAGAGCAGGGTGACGGCGACGTACATGCCCGAGACGGCCAGGATGACCCCGACGATGCCATAGTTGGAGAACAGCCACAGAACGATGAAGGGCGAGGCGATCAAGCCGACTCGACCGACGGTCTGAGCGAAGCCGCCGCCACGGAAGCGGAAGGCGGTGGGAAAGAACTCCGGCGCCGTTCCCGAACACAAGGTCAGGAACGATGCAGCCATAGCGACCAGGATGAAGCCGACGGCCATGATCAGAACAGGTTCTTTCATGAACGGATAGATGCCAGCGAAGATCGCCGCGAGCGTTCCGAACATCACGATGCTGTTGCGGCGTCCGAGGCGATCGGTGATGAACACGCACAGCAGCGGTCCCGCGACATAACCGGACATGATGGCCGCGTTGAACCCCAGGGACTTCGACACCGTCAGCCCCTGCTGCACGAAGAAGGTGGGCATCCAGCCGGTGACGGTGTAGGAACCGAACAGGCAAGTCACGGTCAAGATCAGAGCCATTAACGTCCGCCGAATGACCGGGCGCGAGAACAGCACCGTGATCGGCACCCACTCGGCCTTCTCGTCTGCGGTGCCGGCCGCCGGGTGCGCGTTCGGGGTCGGGGTGTCCTCCTGGCTCGAGACGCCGGACTCTCTTTCGATTCTTTGCAGGACTGCCTCGGCTTCCTCGTACCGCCCGCGCGACTCCAGCCACCGCGGCGACTCCGGCATTTTCCGGCGCAGCCACCAGGTGATCAGCGCGCCCACGCCCCCGATGATGAACATCGCGCGCCAGGACCACACTGGAATGACCACCCAGCCGATGAGCGAGGACAGCGAAACCCCGAGCCCGGCGAATATTCCGAGCAGACCCAGGTAACGGCCTCGGTGCCCACGCGGAATGAACTCGCTGATAATTCCCCAGCATATGACGTACTCGGCCCCCATCCCGATGCTCATCACAAATCGCAGGGTGATGAGCACCTCCATATTCGGTGCCACCGCCGCACACAGAGCGAGGACCCCGAAGAGCGCCAGATTGAATTGGAAGGCAAAGCCCCGTCCGAACCTATCGCTGAGCCAGCCAGCGAAGGCCGCTCCGATCGCGAGACCGGCGAACGTGAGCGAGAGAAAGAGCGAGTTCAACTCGAGCGTCGAGAAGCCGATCGGCAGCATCGATGCCAGCACGGCGGAGGACAGCGTGTTGTCGAACGAGTCGAAGAACATGCCGAGACCGACCAGCACCACCAACCGCCGGTGAAACTTGCCGATCGGGAGATCGTCAAGCCGCAGGCCCGCATTGACGTGCGTGTTCATCGGCCGACACCTCCCGCTTGTGCCGGGCCCGAGGCCTGACAGGAACTCGTGACGTCCGGGGTGCCGAGGGCGGGCAGGGCCCGTTCCGGGGTGCGGTCGGCCACGCTGCGTGTACGAGTTTCATACGCGTTCGATCGGCATTGTTCGGTCATGCGTCTTACTACCTTTGGGCTTGGTGTTCGGTGCGTAGTGGTGTGAACACGACGATGTATTGGGTGAATCGCTCCTTCTCCACGGGAGTGGACAGCTTCGATCAAGACGAACCACGCGGTCCGCTTTGACACGTCGGCGCGATAGGCCGGCGGTTAAACAGAGCCAGTGCCCAATCACTCGAAGTGATATTGACCATATCCCGCAATGTGAGACTTAGTCAACAGTCGGGTTTGTGAGTCGGGCAAGTCACCCAGGCCATCTTTTGATCCACTCATGACCATCGCTATCAGTCATATGAGTGTCGCCCTCGCCTACAACATCGCGTGCGGCGATCAAACCGGGGCGGGCGCGGTAGCACCGGTGTAGCCGCGGTCATTGAAATCAGACTGGGTCGATTCCGTGACGTTTAAGGGCTACGCTCGGCTCGTTAGTCGGCAGACGTCCGCTCTACTGCCTCGTCGGGAACGCAATAAAGCGGTGCGGCTTTCCGGGGGCCTACCCAGCCAAGGATCCGAACCCGGACAATTGCCCAACCCGGGAAAGGGGAGCGTCGCTGTAGGGCGCTTTGGTTCACTGGCACCTTTCGTGGTGCCAACACTGTTCGACGCGTTCGCTGCACGCCGTCCTTTTGATGTCATGATGCGTGCCTACACCGAGCCCGAGGAACGGCCCATGCAATTGCTGTCCTTCGGGTGAGATGGAGATCGCGATCGGGTACAACGCCCACCTAGACCGAGCTCTAAAGACCGCGGCCCTCTACGACACACGCATGCACGTGATCTTGTCAGTCAGTCATCCGCTGGCCCAGCAAGCATCGGTGTCGATCGAGGAACTCGTCGACGAACCGCTCATCCTTCTCGATACCCACCCAGGCCCGAGTCCGCGCTCGACTATTTCGTTCGGGACTGCCCCGTCATTGGTTGACATCTGATCGGTGAAAATTGCTCCTCACGGTGGAAGGATGTTCCCCTTCGCAGTCATCTACGTTATCTGAATCAATAATTGGATTGCAGCGCCTCGGGCCGCGACCTTGGCAGGGCCTGTATCTCTGGGACCGTCCGCTCGACGAGTAACGCCATTTCGTATCCGACCTGTCGTGAGTCGCAGTCGGCGACTGCAAGGACCGCGAGTTGCGAGCCGTCTCCGACACTCATGAGTAGCAGGTACCCGTTCGGCATTTCAACTACCGATTGGGCGACCATGCCGCGGTCGAACAGATCGGCTGCTCCAGCGGCCGGACTCGCGAGCCCCGCTGCCACGGCGGCGAGTTGGGTCGCCCGAGCGTCGGGAAGTCGGTCGTTTGCTGCCATGAGCAGACCGTCCGTCGATACCAGCACTGCGTGCACGACTCGAGGAACGTCGCGAACGAAGTTCGACACGAGCCAGTCCAGGGCACGATCTGGTGCTGGATGCATATGATCCGATCCTTTCAAATTTCATTCGGGAATGGCGTGTTTGGAGGTTTGGAGCGCAATCCGTCCAGCCTGGATACCTCTGTGGTGGGCGTCGAGATTCGCGCGGATCGAGTCAGGATTGCGTGATTTCTTCCCGGAAGGCGCCGGGCTGGGTATCGCGCCGGGAACCAGCCTTGCTCCCGGGACACGCTGTGGAAGTCCGACTTCGGTGACGCCGGTGACCGAACTCTCGGCGGCGTGGCGTGCTGCGGACCAGCCAAGGTCCGCTGTCGAGATCCACTCGCTGCTGTTATTTTCTGCGGGTGTGGTGGGGTCCGTCAGCCATTCCGACACCATCCCTAGGTCGATTGGGGTGGTTTCTGTGCCGTCCGGATCGGCGGGAAGAACTGGCGTTGCAGATGGAATCGGGTGTCTAGAAAGCAGGTGCTGTGCTGGCAGCGACAGCAGCGGATGTCCGATATCGTCGGATCCACGAGCAGGGGTATGCCAGGCTTCAAATAGAACTCTGCGTCGATTCCGGCTGCGTCGATGCCACCATCGTTCCAGCAATAGGGCCGAGGGATCGGACTGCGAGGATGAAGAAGCCTGCCCCGAAAAGCGATTGAATTCGGTTGTTCACTTGCGCAATTGATCGGCGTTCCCGAATGCGTCGCACAACTCGGTCCGGAACGGAAGCAACGCCGGGGTCTGTAGCAAAAGTATCGACCGCTCGGATGGCACGCTCGACACGCTTGATCGKCGTACTCGATCTACTTTAAGGGCAATACCGTTCAGTGAGTGAACAACGATGTTGCATTTCGGCGGTTGGGTAGGTTGTGGATGGTGTTGGTGGTGGGCGCGTTTGGCTGCCCATTTGAGAACTTTGCGTTTGACGACGCGGGGGTTGGCGCGGTGTCGGCGTACCGGGTTGATACGGCGCAGTAGTTTGGCGATGCCCTGATTCCACAATCTGGTGGCGGCGTTGTGGTTATGAGGGGGAAAAAGAGCTGTGGGACAGGGATCGTCGGGTGATCCGCAGGGCGGCGACGAAGGACATCCGGTCTTCGGTCGTGACTGCCGGCGGTCGCGGCGTCGCGCATCAGGGTGCGGATGGCGTAGTGGCAGCACAGGTGCCCCCAGATTTCCTGCTCGACCAGCGGTGGGGATTTCGACCGCAGGACCGCTCGCGGCCCGCGTTGGTGGGTTTTGAGTTCGTCGAAGGTGTTCTCGATCTCCCAGCGTTGGGCGTAGGTGAGGGCGAGTTCTTCCGCGGATGCGTCGGCGGGGTCGAGGATGGTGGTCAGCAGCCGGTACTGCTCGGGGTTTCCCCGCCCGTCGTCGAGGGTGTAGTCGATCACGCGCACCGTCAGTGGTGTGCGCTGCTGCCGATTCTTCCCGGAGGTGGGGACGATCTGTGCCAGCCAGGATCCGTCGTCGAGGGTCTCGAGGTGGCGAGGTGAGAGCGTCGATGTGACCCGCCACAGCAGGTCGGCGCCGGTGGCGGCGGCCCGGGTCCACATGTCGAATCCGTACAGGCCGCGGTCGGCGAGCAGCAGCATTCCCGGTTCGAGGGTGTCGAACAGATCGTGCGCGCGCTCCCGCTCGGAGGTGCTGCACGATCCGATCGCGGCGTCGAAGACCGCGTGGGTGCCGCATTCGGCGACCGCCACCAACCGTGCCTGCGGGAACGCGGACTTCTCGCCGCGACTCGATCCGGGCCGCCCGAAGTGCTCGGCGTTGGCCGGGGTGTCGGGCAGGTCGAGGCAGGGAAGCTCGAAAGGCTCATCGGTGGGCCGGGTGGAACGGACGACGCGGCGGAGCCGACTCACGACGGCCGGTGAGACCCTGGTCGAAGGATCCCGGCAGCTATTGGCAGATCTGATCCGCCTCGAGCAGGTCACCCGCGACGCGGCCGCCGGGCGTACCGCGGCGTTACGAATCGGTGCGGTCCACCCAGCAATGAGGCTGCTCATGCCTCGAATCCTGTCATCCGTTCGCGCCGGGGTCCCCGACGTTCGAATGACATTGCACCCCATAAACAGTCACACTCGACTCCGCCAGCTGATCGACGGACAACTCGAAGCCGGAATCCTCCGCAGCCGCAGCACCCCACCAGGTCTCGCGGTCGACACCCTCATGGACGAGCCGCTCTACGCGGCCGTCGCCAGCTCGCACCCGCTGGCAACTCGCGGCCTCGCCTCCATTGCAGACCTCAACGACGAGGACTTCATCATGGCTCCACGCGACCGGAACCCAGTCTTCTACGACGAACTACTGCGCCTCGTCACCGACAATCAGTGCTCCCCGAGAAGAATCGTCGAAGCTGACGATATGTGGGCTCAACTCCCGATGGTCGGCGCAGGTGCCGGGGTGGCTGTACTGCCACTACTGTTCGTCGATCACGCGCGGGACGACATCGTATTCCTCACCCTCGACAGGAAACTGGGACTAGGGCTCCCTCTGGTACTCGTCTACGCACCCAACTCACCGACGGCCGCACTCACCGCAGTTCGCCGGGCCGCTCGAGCAGAAGCAGAACACCTCCTCGAAGCCAGTTCGCGGCAGTCAACCGAACCGTAGGCCCGGCCTATGGCTTGCTCGGTAGCCGGGCGGCGTCATTGAGAGCAGGGTCGCGCCGCGTTGATCAAACACCACGCCTCACAGGTCGCAATCGCGAATAGGCCCTGTTCACAAGGGACCTCGCATTACACCAGAGAGAATGCGTTGTTTTCACAGCGTCGGGATACACCTCGAAGGCCCTTGGAGTGGGCCAAGAAGCACACGGCGGAGTGCTACTCCTACCTGCCGCGGACACTGCGAACTCACCGAAGTACCAAGCCTGAGAGAACTGCAGATGCTCCAGCAGAACACTGCGTTCCACGCAAACACCTGCGGCTTGCCGCGTCACGTACGAACCGTGTGTGCCTGTTCCAGGGTCGGGTAGTCCGTGTATCCGCGGTGGTCGCCGCCGTAGATCCCGATCGGTTCCGGGGCATTGAGCGGGGCGCCTCGGCGGATACGCTCCACGAAATCCGGGTTGGCAAGGAAGCCGCGGCCGAAGGCAATCAGGTCGGCCCCGCGTCGGAGCCAGGCATCTGCGGCACCGACCTTCGTGACATCGTCAGGCCGGCTGAGTGTCGGCGACACCACGAGAGCACTCGGCCACAGACCCCGGATTCGGTCGTCGAGGTCGGCGTTACCTGCCTCGACGAGGTGCAGGTAGGCCAGCTCCTCCTGTGCCAGCTCCTGAACCAGCGATGGGTAGGTGGTGTGCGGGTCGTGATCGATGACGTCACCGAATCGGTTGCCGGGGGAGATCCGCAGCCCCACTCGATGCGGGCCTATGGCCGCGGCGACCGCTCGTACGACGTCGACCGTCAGCCGGATGCGGCCCTCGTTGGATCCGCCCCAGTTGTCGTTGCGCAGATTGGTGTTCTCGGCGAGGAACTGGTGCAGAAGATAGCCGTTGGCGGCGTGGATCTCGACACCATCCAGTCCCGCTGCCATCGCCCGCTCGGCTGAGCGGGCGAAGTCCTCGACAATGGTCAGGGTCTGGGCTCCGGTGAGCTGCTGCGGGCGGACGGCCAGTCTCCTGCCGTCTGCGGTGTACACCTCCGCCCGGGCGGCGATGGCCGAGGGCGCCACGGGATACACCCCATCAGGCAGGAAGGAGGGGTGGGCGAGACGTCCCGCATGCATCAGCTGCACGAAGATCCGGCCCCCAGCGTCGTGCACCGCATCAGCTACACGAGACCAGCCGCGCCGGTGGGCGTCACTGTGCAGGCCTGGCACGCCGGGTACGAGTCGGCCGGCCGCGGTGGGGTGGGTGCCCTCGGCGATGATCAGTCCGGCGCTGGCGCGCTGTGCGTAGTAGGTGCTCATCAACGCGCTGGGCGTGCCATCCGAGGCGGCGCGGGATCGAGTCATCGGAGCCATCACGATGCGATTGGGCACGGTAAGGGCGCCCACTGTTGCGCTGTCGAAAAGCGGGGAGTTCACAGTGCCGGGCGCCGAGAGGGAGCCGGATGTCATGCGGTCTTCAGCTCGGCGAGGAGTTCGTAGCTGCGGATGCGGTCCTTGAACTCCCACGTCTCGGTGAGAACGATGAGTTCGTCGGCCTGCGTGTGCTTGACCAGTTCGTTGAGGCCGTCGCGGACCGTGGCGGGCGAGCCGACGCAGGACGCGCGGAGCATGGCCCCGACAGCTGAGGCTTCTTGCGGGGACCACAGCTGGTCGATGTCGTCGACGGGTGGCAGGTTCTGCAGTTCGCCGCGGATCAGGGTGAGGAACTTGCGCTGGAGGGTCGTGAAGATGTGCTCGGCGCTGCGGTCGGTGTCGGCTGCGATGACGTTCACGCCGACGACGGCATGCGGCTTGTCCAGGTTCTCGGAGGGGCGGAAGTTCGCACGGTAGATGTCCAGAGCAGCGGACAGCTGATTGGGAGCGAAGTGCGAGGCGAAGACGAAGGGCAGGCCTTCCTTCGCGGCCAGGGCCGCGCCGAAGGTGGAAGAACCGAGGATGTACAGCGGGACGTTGGTGCCCTCGCCGGGGATGGCGCGGACCCGTCGGGTGGTTTTGCCCGGCGCGAGGTAGCGGCGAACGTCGGCCACCTGGGCCGGAAAGTCATCGGCGGTGGCGTCACCGCGGCGCAGTGCCTGGGCGGTCCACGGGTCGGTGCCCGGTGCGCGTCCCAGACCGAGGTCGATGCGTCCTGGGTAGAGGGAGGCGAGGGTGCCGAACTGTTCTGCGACGACGTATGGGGCGTGGTTGGGGAGCATGATGCCGCCGGAGCCGACCTTGATCCGCTCGGTGGCAGCGGCCACCTGTCCGATCAGGACGGAGGTCGCCGCTGAGGCCACGGCGGCCATGTTGTGGTGCTCGGCGATCCAGTAGCGGTGGTAGCCGAACTCCTCTGCCTTGCGGGCAAGTTCGATGGTCTCGTGCAGCGCCTCGGTGGCGGTGCCGCCGTGCCGGATGGGGGCGAGGTTGAGAAGGGAGAGCGGGATATCGCGGAGGTGGTTCATGACTGTGCGAGATTGCCTTTCGCGTGCTGCGGGGAATGCATGGATTGATCGGCGCGGATGCGTGATCACGCCTGGATATGTGCGGGTGACGGTGGTGCAGGTCAGTGGTGCTGACTGAGCTCGGCGAGTTGGTGAGCAGGGGTGGGCTCGTCCTCGTTGCCGGGGCGGGCGATGACGGCCGACGTCGGGCGGCGGGGGAAGGCGGACGTGCGAGCGAATAGGGCGATGAGCAAGGCGACCGCGGTGAGTGCAGCGGCCGCACCGGGCACGGCGGCTACGCCGATGTGATCGAGGACCTGACCGCCGACCAAGGAACCGCCGCCGATGCCGAGGTTGAAGCCGATTATGAACAGCGCGGAGGCGGCGGCCGGCGCCGCGGGCGCTGCTTTGAGTGCGGCGGACTGCAGGAAGGTCGGTAGTGCCGCGTAGGCCAGTCCCCACAGCACAATCAGTGCGATCGTCGCAGGAGTGAACCAGCCGACTGCCCCCAATCCGGTCAGGGCCAGAACGACGATGCCCACGGCGCTCAGCAGGGCGCCCCGCGGGCGCCGGTCCACCAGCATTCCGGCGCACCACACCCCGGCGATGCCCGCGACGCCGAAGGCGAAAAGGACAGGGCTGACCGCGCTCTCGGAGATGCCGGCATCCTGCAGGAAGGGGGCGACATAGGTGTAGAGCGTGAAGTGACCCAGCATGACCACGGTGGTCGTGACGGCGATGGCCAGTACTCCGGGGATCCTGAATGCCTTGGCGGCCGACGAGTCGGCGGAGCGCGTGCCGGGAACCTGAGGCAACAGGGCGGGAGCCGCGGCCATCACGAGGACCGCCACCCCGGCCAGGACGACGAAGGCCGCTCGCCAGCTCAGGGCGTTACCCAGTGCCGTACCCAGGGGGACGCCCAGGGACAGGGCTGCGCTGTTACCGGCGTAGACCGTGGCGACGGCGCGGCCGGCGCGGCCGGGAGCGACCATCTGGGTGGCGTAAGCAGCCATCATCGACCAGAGCACACCGTGCACCAGCGCCGCGATGAGCCGGCCGATAATGGCCACGGGAAAGGTGGGGGCGAGGGCCATCAACAGGTTGCTCACGGCGAAGGCCGCCATGATCACCAGGAAGAGTCGACGGCGTGGCCAGTTGGCGGTCCTCGCGGTGACCGGCAAGGTCACGAGCATGACCACGAGGGCGTAGATCGCGACCAACAGTCCGACCTGCGACTCTGATGCCCCCAGGCCTTGGCCCATCTGCGGCAGCAGACCCATGGGCAGGGTCTCGGTGGTGATGGTCATGAAGGCGGCCACGAACAGGACGCCGAGGCCGCCCCGTTTTGTTCTGGAGGAGTCGTTCATTACGTCGGTCACGCCATTGACGCTAAACTTGTACATTGATGTCAAGGTCAAGCCGAAATGGAGTGAAGCACATCACCATGAAGATCGGTGAACTTTCCCATCGCACCGGAGTCGCCACTCGACTCCTGCGCTACTACGAACAGCAGGACTTGCTGCACCCCGACCGTCTGGCCAACGGTTACCGGGATTACCCCGAGAGCGCAGTGCAGCGCGTCCAGCAGATTCGTGATCTGCTCCAGGCGGGGCTGAGCACCGGGGTCATTCGCGAGATCGTGCCCTGCTTCCTCGGCGCCGGCGCCGCCTTGCGCCCGATGGTCGACGCGGAGTTGGCCGCCAATCTCGCCCGCGAGCTCGGCGAGATCGAGCGGCGCATCGACACTCTGACGCGCAATCGGGACGCCATCCGCGCCTACCTTACGGTCGCCAGCCCGGCCGCCTGAGAGGCGAGAGGGATGGCCCCCCGCCGCCGCCGACAGGGTGTGGATCTCAGGTTTCGAGTTCGGTCGAATTCCGTTCTGCGCGTTTGCGCCGCGCGTGGGTGGTGACGTGCTTCACTCCGGATTCGCTTGACCTTGACATCAATGTCATTGATTAGCGTCGACAACATGACCCGCAACAATGGATTGATCAAATCGGAGCGAGGCCGCCTCGACCCAGTATCAGGACAAAGGCCGATGACCCCGACGGCCGAGGGGGCACTCGCGGCGTTGGACACCTTCGTGGCAGGTTGGGCCTGCAGCGACCAGGACGCCCTGACTGCCGTCTTCGCCGACTCGAGCGTCCTGCACTCCAGTGCGCATGGCGAGGCCCGCGGAGCCAGAGACATCACGGCTCTGTTCAGCGCCGATTTCGATCCCGCCATGCCCCTAGACATAGTCACCACGAACCACTTCGTCGGCGGCGACGACGAGCGGGCCGTCCTTACCTCCTACCTGTACGGTTTCACACCGCAAACAGAACCGGCGCTTTCGACGTTCGGCGCGACACTCGTGGCCGACCTCGTCCGGACTGAGTCCGGTTGGCAATTCGAGGTCCTGCGGCTGTCCATCCCATGGATCGACGGGGACGAGGCTCGGTTCGCGAAATGGAGCATCCCCTCCCCCGAAGGATGGAAGATCGGCGACGCGACGCCCAGCATCGTGAGCGAATTGGACTCACCCTGGGCCCGCGGCATCCACGATCTCGACCCCCACGATGCCGTGCGGCAGGTCGCCGACTTCTACTCGCGCTATTCGTGGGCCATTGACCAAGGGGACATCACGCTCCTGCATGGCTGCTTCACCGAGGATGTCTTCGGGGCGTTCCCCCCGATGGGTGACCTCCAAGGACGCCATGAAGTTATCGGACAGATGAAGTCCTTCCGTCGCCTGTGGCCGTGGATGCAACATTTCGGCCGTCCGCTGCAGATCACGGTCGACGAAGCTCGCAACACCGCTCACCTTGTCGTCGGCCGCATCATCCCTCAGCGGCCGGCTACACCGAATGGGCAGGATCTCTACGGAGCCCACTATCAGTTCGATCTCCGCCGCGAAGACGACACCTGGAAGATCTCGCGTTTCGAATACATACCCGGCTGGATCACCGCGACGGGACGGTAGACCGCCCGTCGCCCGGCTCGACGGCCGCATCGAGATTGGGTGCAGCCGTCACGGCACCCGCCAGCGCATCCTCGGCCCGCCGTAGGAGGCCGTGGTAACACCGGCCGGGACTGCGGCCACCGCACCGCATCCCAGGTTTCTGTCCCCCGTCCCAGGCACCCSGGGTCCGGGCGCACCGCTGGAGCCGACTCTCGGGTGAGCAGGGGCGGCCGCTCTCGCCCTCCACATGGCGGCCCGGGTTCGCCGGCACCCCTGACGCACTCACTACCCACTCATAGACAAGAAACGGCACATGCGATGGATACCCTTTCCGCTCCTCAGGATCGTCCGGCACTCTCGCTTCTCGATCTCGCACCGATCCGTCACGGCCACACTGTCGGTGACGCATTGCACCGCACTGTCGAACTCGCCGCCCATGCCGAGCTCCTGGGCTTCCACCGGTACTGGCTTGCCGAGCACCACAACATGGCGCCGATGGCGAGCTCGGCCAACATCGTCCTGGCCGGCGCCGTCGCCGCCGGGACCCGAACCATTCGGGTCGGCACCGGCAGTCTCAATCTGTCCAACTACGCGCCGCTCGTCGTGGCCGAGCAGGTCGGCACGCTGACAGCCCTGCATCCCGGCCGCTTCGATCTCGGGCTGGGGCGCGCACCGGGAGCGGACCCGTGGACAGCGGCCGAAATCCGTCGCGGACGACCGGCGGATCAGGAGTTCACCGCGCAGTTCGCCGAACTCCTCGCCTACCTCCACGGCACACGACCCCGGGTGCGGGCCATCCCGGGAGAAGGCGCCCACATACCCATCTACCTGCTCGGTTCCGGTGTCTATAGCGCGGCCTTCGCAGCGCGTCTCGGGCTGCCGTTCGTCTTTGCCGCACATTTCGCCCCGACTCGGTTGCAGGAAGCGACGGATCTCTACCACTCCACATTCCGTCCTTCACAGATTCTTTCCGAGCCGTATGCGATGGTCTCCGTGAACGCGGTCCTCGCCGATGATGACCGAGAGGCGGCCCGGCTGTTCACCTCCGTCCAACAGCGGTTCCTCGCAACGGTGCGCGGCCGGATGCAGCCGCTGGCTCCACCGGTGGACGACATACATCGACTGTGGACCCGGGACGAAGCCGCAGCAGTGGCAGAGCAGCTGAGCCAGTCCTACATCGGTACGCCTGAGACCGTCCGTCCCCGACTCGAAGCGCTCGTGGCTCGGACGGGCGCCCGCGAGCTCATCTTCATGTCGGAGACCTACGACCAAGCAGCACGAATGCGCTCGTATGAGCTCATCGCCAGCCTCTGGAACCCAGTGACGGCACCGTAGCCGCACGCGCGAGGGCTGCCGCCTGGGCTGTTCGACGCAGTACCCTGGGTTGCCGCGATGGACGGCCCGCTGGACAGGGACATTCGCGTACGTGGTCCGGTGGAAGCGCACCCGAGATCGGACTTCGGCGGCAGCTGCGAGAAGCCACTCCATCTCGCAAACGAAATGCTTCTCGAAGTGCGCGCAAGATTGGACCCTGTCGATGTTTACCAGTGGTCGAAATGATTCGTCAGCTTTGCGTCCCGAACAGATCCTACTGTGGTGGCCACAAGTCCGAGAGTCCGTTTAACCTTTGCCCACGCCCACGCTCGGAGTGCACGACTAGATACACCTGATACCTCATTCGACGCACTTGATGCAGACAAATGATACGAATACCGTTGCGCGAAACGCCAATAAGCCCGGAAATCCGCATGCAGCGCTGGAGGTCTACACGATACGATTCCCGCGATGCCGCCAATAGTGTCAACCGAACGCG
This sequence comes from Rhodococcus sp. P3_B8, assembly GCF_056402775.1. Taxonomy (NCBI): domain Bacteria; kingdom Bacillati; phylum Actinomycetota; class Actinomycetes; order Mycobacteriales; family Nocardiaceae; genus Rhodococcus; species Rhodococcus sp. P3_B8. The sequence continues at coordinate 39,923 of NZ_JBFUGT010000026.1, read as the reverse complement.
ATTGGGCACAACGGCTCCCGAGTCTCGTGGTCCGGTCGGGAATAGCTCGGCCGCCCTGGTCTGCGTCACCGAGGATGACGGCGTCGCGGTCCGCGGGACCGACGAGGTAGTGTCTTCCCGCGAGCATTCGTGTCTACGACAACGAGACGGTCGTTCCGCGCGGGCCGGAAGCTTTGCTGCACTGCGGGTACGGGAAAATTTCAGTCGACGGCCGCAAGGTTTGGAGTGGCACTCGCCCGCAATCAGTTGCTCGTCGTGCTGCCGTGCCACAGCTGAGTCGTCTGGGCTGGCGCACTCACCGGATATCCGGGAGCTGGGAGCGCTACTCGATCTTGACCCAACGGACGACCGACCGTCGACCACGACCTCAGCTGATCACGCGAGCCGCTCGAACTGTTTACCTACCGACGATTCGAGCGTTCGGATTGGGGTTATGCTCGCATTGATGCTCGAGAGGTGATTTGCATGACACAGGGATTGTGGACACCGAGGCACGAGATCGAGGTCGGCCGTGGCCGAATACGATCCACTGGCGACGCAGCGTGATTTGACCTCGGGTATCGCCACGGAGTTGGCCGTGGCGGGGTTCGACGATGCCCAGGAGATCGGGCGGGGTGGCTTTGGTGTCGTCTACCGCTGCCTACAGCCATCCCTCGACCGCATCGTCGCGGTCAAGGTCCTCAGCGCCGATCTGGATCCGGACAATCTCGAGCGGTTCATTCGTGAGCAACGGGCCATGGGCCGGCTGTCCGGGCATCCGAACATCGCCAACATTTTGCAGGTCGGTGCCACGGCCAGCGGGCAGCCGTACATTGTGATGCACTACCACGCGCACGGTTCGCTGGCTTCCCGGATCCACCGCTCGGGGCCGATAGGTTGGGAGGAGGCGGTTCGACTCGGAGTAAAGGTCGCGGGCGCGCTCGAGACTGCGCACCGGGTCGGCACCGTGCATCGGGACGTCAAGCCCGCGAACATCCTGCTCACGGACTACGGTGAGCCGCAGCTGACCGATTTCGGAATCGCACGCATCGCGGGTGGCTTCGAGACCTCGACGCGCGCAGTGGTCGGCTCACCGGCGTTCACCGCACCCGAGGTGCTCAAAGGCCAGCCCCCCACCCCGGCATCGGACGTGTACGGCCTCGGGGCGACGCTGTTTTGCGCGATCACTGGGCATGCCGCGTTCGAGCGGCGCAGCGGCGAGCAGGTGGTGGCCCAATTCCTGCGGATCACCTCCCACCCGGTCCCGGAACTGCGTGGGGAGGACATCCCCGCCGACGTATGTGCCGCGATCGAGAAGGCGATGTCCCGGGAGCCAGACGATCGTGCGTCGACTGCGGCCGAGTTCGGGGAGGAACTGCGCGAAGCCCAGCTCCGGAACGGCCTGCCCGCCGACGAGATGGCCCTACCCGCCGACCTCGGCACGCAGACCCCCGATGAACCTCGCCGAGGCGCCTCGACCAGGACCGCGTCGGGCAGGTCCGGCCCGATGACGACGGCAGGCCGGAACGATGCAGCGACGACAGGGACGCCGCCCGCCCCCTCCACCCGATTCCGCCCGCCGACGCCGACCCGGCAACTGGTCGAGCGTAGACATCTGATCGACTTCCTACGCGCTGGACAGCGGCGCCGGTTGACGGTCATTCACGCTCCTGCCGGATTCGGCAAGAGCACCCTCGCCGCTCAATGGGGTGAAGTGCTGACCGAGGAGGGTGTGGCGGTCGCGTGGCTGACGGTCGATCACGATGACAACAACATGGTGTGGTTTCTCTCGCATCTGGTCGAGGCGATCCGGCGGGTCCGCCCGGCCTTGGCGCGCGACCTGGGGCAGGCGCTCGACGAGCACGGCGACGAGGCCGAGCAGTACGTCCTGTCGTCGCTGATCAACGAGATCCACGCCCGCGGTGAGCGGGTGGCGATCGTGATCGACGACTGGCACCGGGTCACCGACGCCGGGACACGCGGAGCCATGGGATTCCTTCTCGACAACGGCTGCCACCACATCCAGGTCGTCGTGGCAAGCCGCACCCGGGCCGGCCTTCCGATGAGTAGAATGCGCGTGCGTGATGAGCTTGTCGAAATCGATTACACAGCATTACGTTTCGATGACAATGAGGCACGCTCCTTCCTGGTCGACCTGGGCGGACTGGAGCTGGAGCAGGAGGATGTCGCGGACCTGCGGAACTCGACCGACGGGTGGGTGGCGGCGTTGCAATTGGCGTACCTGTCACTGCGTGGACGCGACGACCCCACCGAGCTGATCGGGCACCTGTCGGGTCGGCATCACGCCATCGGCGAGTTCCTCGCCGAGAACGTGCTCGACACGTTGGAACCGGAGATCCTCGATTTTCTTCTGGCAACGTCGGTTACCGAACGGATCAGCGGGAGCCTTGCGGGCGCGCTGGCGCACGTGTCGCGCGGGCAGGCGCTACTCGAAATAGTCGAGGAGCGGGATCTGTTCCTGCGACGGGTGGACGAGGACGGAGTCTGGTTCCGGTACAACCACGTGTTCGCCGAGTTCCTGCAACGACGACTCGAGCGTGATCAGCCCGAGCGGATCGACGAACTTCACCGCACGGCATCGACCTGGTTCGCCGATCATGAGCTGCTCGGCGAGGCCGTCGATCACGCGCTCATGGCTGGGGATCAGGTCCGGGCGGTCGAGCTCGTCGAGCGCGATGGGATGCACCTGATCGAGTACTCACACATGACAACCCTCCTCGGTATGGTCGCGAAACTCCCTCCCTCGCTGACAGATTCACGTCCGTGGTTGCAACTCGCCGTAGCCTGGGCCAACATCATGCTGCACCGAGCCGAACCTGCTCAGCGGGCGCTCGACCGCGTCGAATCAACGCTCGATCGTGTTCCCCCCACCGACGAGGTCGCCGACCTGCGGGTCGAGGCGGCTGTGATGCGAGGTGTTATCCGGTTCCGCGCGGACCGAGTCGACGGCGCGGACGAGTTGGTCCAGGCATGCTTGCCACGACTGGACACGTTGCGGCCGTGGGTCGTGTCGAGTGCCGCGAACATGGCAACCTATCGCGCGACATACCAGTTCGATTTCGACGAAGCGCGCCGACTGCAGGAATGGGCGTCCGCATTTCATGCGCGAACCAACGGCCCGTACCTGGTGATGCACGGGCACTGTTTCGCCGGCCTTGCCGCCTACGAACAACTCGATGTCGCCGCGGCGGAAAGCAGTTTTCGGGCGGGGGTGCGTGTGGCGAGGAAGTTGGGTGGTAAGCACTCAGAGGCCGCGCGCCTGGCCGATTCTCTCCTCGGCGTGTTGTTGTACGAACGGGGCGAGATCGACCAGGCCGAAATCTTGCTCGACGAAGGCTACGAGCTTGGGGGCGAGGGCGGTCTCGTGGAATTCAAAATCCCTCGGTATGTCCTCGGGGCGCGTATCAAGGCCCTGCGGGGCGACCGAATAACGGCAGCGCAGCGACTGGATGAGGGTGCGAGGATCGCTGTGACACTGTCTCTTCCGCGGTTGCGCGCCAACGTCGAGAACGAACGGATCAGGCTGGGACTTCCCCTGAGTCCCGCCATCCCGGTCTCTCGGCCCGCAGAATATTCCTCTCGTCGTCGACCGGTCGACGGTATCGAGGCACTGACGGCACAGATCGAGGAGGCAACAGCCATCAGACTGCTGCTCGACGAGCATTCACCGGACCAGGCCGAGCTCGCGTGCACATGGGCAAAGGAGTGGACGAACCGACTCGAGGGCCGCGGTGCACACCGACTGTTGATGCAGGCCAGAAGGTTGCTCACAGCCTGTCTGTCTGCCTCGGGTCGTATCGACGAAGCCAAGGAACTGCTCACCGCGATCGCGGCACAATGCGCCGAGCTGGGCATGATGCGTCACCTTCCCGATGGTGGACCACACATCGTCTCGCTCATCGCGGCGCTGCGGGAGGATCAGGTCGCCGGGACGTGGCGCAGCGATTGGGCGCAAGTCCCGGCCACATTCCTCGCGGACCTGGCGACTGCCGACGCGCCCCAAAGGATCTGAACCGTCACTGCACTCGGCTCCAGCAGCCGGCCAGCACGACAATCCTTGCGAAGACGACGCAATGTGAACTCGCCACATGTCATGTTGAAGCTCGGTGCCTGTCTCCTTCATATGGACTCGCCCACAAACCTGTTCAGCGACGATGTTATGTACATCGGGCGCAACGCAAACCATCCAACACACTTGGCCTACCAAACCGACCCGTGATGGTCGCGACCTGCATAAGGGCGGCGCCGCGTTTGACGTGGCGCATTGAGTAGCCTAAGGAGCACTGTGACAGTAGATTTCGCAGTGCCGATCGGTGAGGAAGTACGCGAGGGCGAGGGCGGATAGGACTACACCGGTGAGTGCGGCGGCACTCCATCCACTATGGGCGTATACGAAGCCCCCAACGGCGGACCCGAGCGCGCCGCCGGCGAAGAATGTGGCCATGTACAGGCCGTTGAGGCGGGAGCGCAGCTGAGGGCCGAGGGCGTAAATGGCGCGTTGTCCCAGGACCACGTTGGTCATGACGCCGAAGTCGAGCAGGATTGCCGCACCAACCAGGATGCCGACGCCGAGAGCGGTTCCGGTGGGGACGAATGCGGCAGCTAACAGGGAAATAAGTACAGCGAGGATGGCGATACATGTCCACGGTCGGGTCAGTCCGCGGTCGGCTAATCGGCCGGCGAGAGGTGATGCTGCGGCGCCGACGGCGCCGACTAGAGCGAACACGGCAAGTCCCAATTGGGACAGACCCAACGCCTCGCTGGTCAGAAGCAGGGGAACGGTTGTCCAGAAGACACTGAAGGATCCGAACAGACAGGCATGGTAGAGCGCGCGGCGCCGCAGCACCGGGGTTTCGCGCATGATGCCCGGAAGCGACCCCAGCAGCGCGCGGTAGCTCACCGTGTAGTCCGGGCGCCGAGTCGGCAACGTACATCGGATTGCGATGGCAATTGCCATGACGAGGAGCGCGGACATTGTGTAGACGGCTCGCCAGGACCAAACACTCGCGATGAGACTGGCGACCGGTCTGGCCAGCATGATTCCAAGGGTGAGTCCACTCATGACGGTGCCGATGACGCGGCCGCGCCGATGCTCGGGGGCATAGTGCGAAGTGAAGGGCACCAGCACTTGAACGGCTACCGCGGCGAGTCCGATCAGTCCCGAAATCATCAGGAACGGGATCGGCGCCCCACCGATGGCGGCAGCGACGAGGACCAGGGCTTCGATCGTCAGCAGAACCGAGATCAGGGCTCGGTTCTCGAACACATCGCCCAACGGTACGACGAGGAGAAGACCGAGACCGTAACCGATCTGGGTGAAGGTGACGATCAGCCCGGCGGTCTGCGGCGACATCCCGAGGGATGCGCCGATCTCGCCGAGAAGTGGCTGCGAGTAGTAGAGGTTGGCGACGACCACGCCGCAGGCCGTCGTGATCAGCACCATAAGCCATGCTGGCATTGCAGTGTTGGCGTTGTGAGCCGGGAGGTCGGTGACGCGGCTCATCGGATCTCCTCTCCACAATGAGCAGGTGGGCATCGCTTCGTGCGTCCGCACGCGGTGCACTCGGCACGGCCCGCACGTGAGCCCCGGCTACCTGAAATCGTCGTTCTGGCAAGGCCGAAGTCCGACTCGGACGCCGGTTGATGGGTATGGGCTCGTTGCGTCGCCCCGCAGGGTGGGGCCGTGGTGTCGGCGACTGAATCAGGCGCGGCGGCAGACCCCACCAAGTCGATTCTTAGGCGGCCGCACCGCCTACTGAATAGTCCAACCCCCGTCTGCCATGTATACCGCTCCGTGTACGAAGCTGGCTTCGTCGCTGGCCAGGAAGAGCGCTACGTTGGCTAGTTCCGAGGGTTGGGCGTGGCGTCCGGCGGGCGCCTTGCGCAGTGCCTCGACCACAGGCAACTCTTCATTGTTGAGGATGTCCTTCGTCATTTCGGTCTCCACCGCGCCGGGGGCAATGGCGTTGACCCGCACGTTTTGGTGGGCGTAGTCGAACGCCATTTGCTTGGTGAATCCGATAACCCCATGCTTGGAGGTGGTGTAAGCGATCCCGCCGCCACCTGCGATGAGCGCTGAGACGGAGGCGGTGTTGACGATCGCTCCGCCCCCGGCGGCCAACATCGAGGGCAGCAGAGCCCTGCTGACCAAGAACATTCCCTTCAGGTTTACTCCGACCACTTTGTCCCACAACGCGTCGTCCGTCTCGAGTGCGGTGGCGTAGCCATCGAGGATCCCGGCATTGTTCATGATCACGGTGACTTCACCGAGGATCCGGATCGACTCTTCGGCCGCCGCCTCTACGCTGGCCGTGTCAGAGATATCGACCTGTACACCGGCTGCATCGCCTCCGGAGTTCCGAATGAACTCGACAGTTTCGTCGATGCGCTCCTTGTTCAGATCCCAGATGACGACGCGTGCACCTTCCATCGCGAATCGGAGCGCGCTCGCGCGGCCGATCCCCGACGCCCCGCCGGTGACGACCGCCTTACGGTTGGCCAAACGTGTGCCCTGGACGAAGCCGGTTTCACTCATGAGTCATCTTCCTTCGATATATCGGTAGCGGACAGCATTCTCGAGGTGTAGTGGTCAACCCAGCTAAGGGAAGCTAGGGCACAGGGGTGGATGCAGATACCGTCGTCTGCGTGCGTGGTATGCGCGAGGACCGCCGTGCAATATGGAATCTGCGGAGCGACTGGCCGATCGGAGAGGATCCGTTCGCGATGTCCAGGACCAGAAATACGAGCAGGACCGCTCCGGTCGCAAGGCTTGCCGCCCAGAATGCGGCGCCGTGCAATGTCAGACCGGAGAGAAGGAACTGCAGGGTCAAAACGCCGACGAAGATGCCCGACATGCTTCCCCGGCCGCCGTACAGGCTGATCCCGCCGATCAAGGCTGCCGTGACGGCGGCGACAAGCAGCGTTTCGTGTCCACTTGGAGTGGCACTACCGGACCGCAGGGATGACAGCGAGCCCGCCAGAGCAGCCAGCCCCGCCGAGAGAGCGAAGGCCAGAATGAGGGGCTTTGAGGGTGAGATACCGGCCGCGCGGGATTCCTTGCGCGCACCACCTATTGCGTAGATCTCGCGGCCGATGCGGGTGTACCGGAGGACGTACCCGACCGCCACCACGAGGGCGATCATTGTCAGACTGAACGGGGAGAAGATGACGAACCGCTCGCGCAAGGCGGTTGTGATCGCAAGGTTGGACAGGTCCATCGTCACGGTCTGCTCGTGTGAGAGTACTTATGCCACACCGCGCAAGGCGATGAAAGTACCGAGTGTGAACACCAGTGAGGAGATGTTCAATCGGGCGATGAGGGCGCCTTGAACGACGCCGAAGGCGACCCCCGCGATAGTCGCCGCGGCAACCGCGACCACGACCCCGGATCCGGACATCTGGACTGCGACGATTCCGGCGCAGGCGGCGATCGAGCCCACCGACAGATCGAGTTCACCGGCCAGCATGGTGACACCGAGTCCGGCGGCGACGATGCCGACGAGGGCACAGGATTCCAAGATCGCATAGATGTTGCCGCTGCTTGCATAGCCTCCGGTGGTGAGGGCGAAGAAAAGAAACACCAGCACCGCCAACGCGATGCGCAGTATGAGGTCATGGTGAAGAATTCGAGACCGCATCATTTAGCTCCCGCTCTGCCACGAACCAGGTGGAAGGACACCACAACAACCAGGATGAAGGCACCCATGATGGTCGTCCTTATTCCGAAGGACCAGCCCAGCAACAACATGTAGTTTTGAAGCATCGCGATGAAGACCGCGCCCAGCGCCGTTCGAGTCGGCGAACCCTGCCCACCCTGAATCGCGGTGCCACCGATGAGAATCGCTGCGACAACGTCGAAGTCTAGGCCGCCGAACTCGCTGATCCGGGCCTGGCTGAACTGCGCGGCGCCGAATATCCCCACGATGCCCGCCGCTACGCTCGCGACGACGAAGACTACGGTCGTGACCTTCCAGACCGCGATTCCGGAACTGAGCGCAGTGGCCCGGTTGGCACCGGTGACCACCGTTTCCCGCCCGAATCGTGTCTTGCTCATCACGAACCACGCAACGACGATCAGGATCAGGAACGCCCAGGTCTGCGTCGGCACCCCGAGCGGACGAGCGTTCCCCCACCACTCAACTGAGGTGCTTTCGATACGGACGTTCTTACCGCCGGTCGCGAGACCAGCGAGACCCGCGAGTAGTGCCCCGGCCCCCAAGGTGGTGACGATCGGGTTGGCACCCATCGAGACCAAAGCGCCCTGCACGGCACCGAGTATCAGGGTTACGATCAGCGTCGCGACGACAGCGAGGGCAAACGGCGCACCGTGTGACATCAGCAGAGCAAAGGTCACTCCGCCGAATACCGCTGTCTGCCCAAGCGCCAGTGAGAAGAATCGGCCGGCGACGGTGATGAACGTGGCACCGAGGGCAACGATTCCGGTCAGGGCCGCGGACCTGAGGATGGCCAGCGCGTTCGCTGTGGTGAGGAATGCCTCGTTGGTCAGCCCCGCGACGATGATCGCCGTAGCCAGCGCCACGGCGGCCCCCGCCAGCGGGAGATATCTTCTCGCTGCCGGGGCGTCTGCCGACTTGGGCGGATCTGAGGATGTTACCGTAGTTGTGCCGACCGCGCTCATATCTGTGCCTCCTCGGGGTGAGTGATGTCCCGCAGCACTTCATGTGTGCTGATGGACGTGGCAGGAACCGTGCGAATGAGACGACCACGGAACATCGTGACGATGGTGTCGGCGAGGCCGTGAACCTCCTCGAGGTCTGACGAGGCGAACACGATCGCCAGGCCCTGCTCGGCGAGCGTCCGCAAGTGCTGGTAAATCTCGGCACGCGCACCGATGTCCACGCCGCGGGTCGGTTCCTGCACCAGCAGCACTTTCGGTGAGATACCCAGCCACTTTCCTAACGCGACCTTCTGCTGGTTTCCACCGCTGAGAGTGCCGGTCTTGTGGGGCATCCGGGTCGGGCTCAGAGCGACTTGCCCTGCGATCGCGTGGGTCAGTTCCCGGACCCGGCGTCGGCTGACGAGTCCGTTCGGCGAGATCGACTTGATGGCAGGAACCATCAAGTTGGTCGAGACGGTCAGGTCGGCGAAGATGCCATCCAGTTTCCGGTCACTCGAGCAGTACGCAATCCCGGACTTGATGGCGTCGGTGAGGGTGTGCGCCGGTGGTAGTAGCGCACCGTCGATCACGATTGACCCGGACTCGACCACGTCCACACCCGAAATCGCGCGCACCAACGCACCTGAGCCGGAGCCTAGCTGACCGGCCACCCCGATGATCTCCCCTGCGTGCAGTTGCATCGACACGGGATTGGGAAGCTCTCGGGTCGTGATGCCGGCAACGTCGAGGATGGCAGCTCTGAATGATTGGGCGCGTCTCGGGAACATGTCTTCGAGGGGACGACCGATCATCTTTTCGATGACCTTCTCGAGGGTGACGTCACTGACGTTGCAGGGAGGGTTGCTCCGGCCGCTGCGGAATATGGTGATGCGGTCGGCGATCTCGAAGACCTCACCGAGCCGGTGGGTCACGTACACGATGCTGTGCCCGGCGGCCGCGAGCCGCAGTACCGTACTTTTTACTCGTTCGATGTCGCTATCCGACAGTGCCGCAGTGGGTTCGTCGAGAATGAGGATCTTTGCATCACGAGCGAGCAGACGGCCGATTTCGATGAGTTGGCGCTCTGCCACCGACAGCGTCTCCACCGGGGTGCGTGGATCGATGTGCTCTAGACCCACGGCATCGAGATGCTTGCGCGCTTCCTTCGCGAGCCTCGCGGAGGTCCACGCGCCCTTGAACGGTACGCCGCCGAGGAAGATGTTCTCCGCGGCGCTCAGGGGGCCGATCACGCTCAGCTCCTGCTCGGCGACGGCGATACCGGCAGATCGTGAGCGCCGGGTGCTGCCGAGTTGAGTCGGTTCGCCGTCGACCAGGATCGTTCCCTCGTCCGCGGATTCGAGGCCTGCGAGAATTTTCACCAGGGTGCTCTTGCCCGCGCCGTTTTCGCCGAGGAGCGCCATCACTTCGCCCCTGCGCAGATTGAAGTCCACTCCGCGAAGGGCGTGCACCGACCCGTAGGACTTCTTGATGCTTCTCATTTCGAGGACCGGCGGCGCGGCGCCGTTGTCGACAGAACCCATCGTTCGCTCTTCCGTCTCTGATTGTGAGGCTCGAATAGTTACACCGCTGATCTGCGGGGGGGTAGTTCAGCTGTAGTTGCAGAGCTCCGATGCCGGCCTGCCCCAGATGGTCGTGCTGTCGAACGATGCTGCGGTGCCGTCGAGTTTGGTGTTGGGCATGAAGTTGCGCTTGTGCGGCGGGGTGTCGATCGACGGCGGTGCGTCCGCGGACAGGTCTGCATCGCCGTCGAGGACCGAGCCGTTGTTCAGGTAGGCCGCCAGCGCGTAGATCGCGGACTGCCCCTCGACGAGCGGAGATTGGATCGCCGAGCCGACGAGTTCACCATTTATTACCGCAGCATTGGTGTTGGCGTTCATGCAGGTGCCTCCGACGAAGAGCGCGTCTTTGCCGGGAAGGATGCCGTTCTCTTTTGCTGCGCGGATGGCGCCGAGCGCCAGGGCATCGTTGACTCCGTACACCCAGGTGAATTTTCCCTTGTTGGCTGGGATAACCTGGGAGCCGATGCTGTAGCCCTCGGCTTCGAGGAATCCGCCGGATGTCACATCGCTGAGAACCGCTGACGAGGGAGAGCTCTGCTTCAACTCGTCGGTGAATCCGGCGACTCGTTGCTGGGCGGCCGTGTGGCCGGCAACTGTGTTGACGATCAGACCGTCGCCGAGGGGGACGCCGGCCTTTTGGGCGCCAGCGATGAGCAACTGCGCTGCTGTTCGACCGCTGCCGTAGTCGTTGACGCCGGCGTACGCGTCGAACAAGGAGTCCTGCTCCTCGGTGGGAACCTGGTTGAGAATGACGAGCGGAATCCCTGCTGCTTTGATGACTTGTTCGGACGCTACTGCCGCTTCTCCGGAAATGGGGTTCAGCACAACGCCGACGGGCTTGGCGCCCTGAGCCAGCATCTGCTGGATTGCAGAGTCCTGTTCTTCCTGCGTCGACGCCTCGACATAGGAGACATCCCAGCCGTACGACTCTGCAACTTCACGTGCGCCGATCTCGTTCTGTCCGAAGTACGGATTCTCGCGGGACTGACCGAAGAACATCACCTCACCGGATGAGGGCATGCCGTCGGGCGCCGATGACGTGCTGCTTTGAGCGTTGCCGCACGCGGTGAGTACGAGTGTGGCGGCTGTGCAACCGGCGACGGCGGTGAGGTAGGCCCGTTTGCGCTGACGGTCTGCGCGAGGTGGGAATTTCGACATGTTGACTCCTGTTTGGGGACTTGCCGGGGGCACTGCCGGTGGGATGGATGGGGTGAGTACGCGATCCCGCCGAGCTGCGGCCTGGGGACCCTGCGATGTGCGCGAAGGATCGGACTTCGAGCAGCAATATCCGGCCGCCGGTATGACCGGATCGCCATGGGCAAGCGGGCCTCGATTTGTCCGGGGATCATCGTCACCCGGTCAGACAGGGCGCCGAATTACCGTGCCTATTTGTCGGACCAGACGACTCGAAGCCGGGTCAAGGTAAGCGCGGAGAACTTCCATTCCCCGTTCACGCGCTCATACTTCTCGTGGTAGTGACCGTAGCCGTGCATGACCTCGTCGCCGTACTCCAGACGGTCGTACATCGACCAGCGCCCCACAGCGCGATTCGGGCTGATCAGCTCAATTTGTGGGTCGTGTCCTTGATGAACCGAGATGACCTCGGAGACTGCACCCGCGATGACCCGCGCCGTCGCTTCGCCGCCACTGACGATCCAATCGTCAGGGTTGATGTCGGCTGCAGTCACCCCGTGATGCCCGATGTGATACTGACCTTCACCACCGAAATCGACGCGTGCGTCCGGGGTGAAGAGCCCCTCGATGCCTGCCCAGTCCTTCTCGTCGACGACCTGGAAGTATCGTGACTTCAGCTGGCGGATCTCCTCGATGGCGCACAACTTGTCGATAGGGCCTGGAACATAGCGACTCTTCACTTCTCGCGTGTCCGCAGTTGATGACTCTGAAACGATCACGGATCCTCCTCGCCTAGGGATACCTATCCGGTCCAATGGGAGCGCTTAGCTGGATCTGCCGCGGGCCGTCCGTGTTTTGCTGCGGATACGTCGCGCAGCCGGAAGGTCGGCCGACGATTCGAACGGCGCGTCAGGAACGACAAGTAGATGTAACGAACGGGGTAATGCCTACAAACGCTCGTTCGTTGGATGTAACGTAGATCATAGTTCGCGGGGGCGCAAGAGACTGCGCACACCGATCAAGCACCCCGCCGGCACCGTTCCGCTGCCGGACATCCGCGCCCTCACTGCGAGTGCGGCCGTTCGAGATGAACGACCCCCCCACCACAGCAGCCACATCAGGCCTGATTGCCACAGCCTGTGACACGCACCCGGCCATGCGTCCCCCTGTGAGGGTTGACACATCGACCGATACCACCAATACTTACGAACGTCCGTACGTTTTTGCACGGGAGAGGCACTTCGACCAATCATCGATCGCACACGGGTCAACCAAGACATCATGCGAGACACCAACCCCACCTGAGCATTACCGGATCCGACGATTCGTCCTACGACACCGTTCGATGAGTCCCGGACAGGGCTCTTTCGTCGCAACCTCGGGTCTCGCTGCGCCAACGAGACTGCGCTCTTGGGCTCGGCCGACGACGGCACCACCAAATTCACGCGCACCAGACACCGAAAGCGCGGTCGACAACCAACCGTGCAAATGGCAGTGCTTAGTACTGATGCAAGCCAAGCGATAACCGGCGGACAAACATCCCCACAGTAAGGAGATCTCAGGTCATGTTGTTCGAGACATACAAATTGGGTTCACTCGAGCTGTCGAATCGAGTCGTCATGGCGCCCATGACGCGGGTTCGCGCCTCCGAGACGGGACTGCCGTCCCAGAGTGCCGCGCTCTACTATGCGCAACGTGCCAGCGCAGGGCTCATCGTGAGCGAGGGCATTTCGCCGTCGAAGCAGGGACAGTCCGAGCCGAATATTCCCGGTCTCTACAACGATGAGCAGGAGGCTGCCTGGCGCCCGATCACCCAGTCTGTTCACGATGCCGGCGGCCGGATCTTCGCCCAGCTCATGCACGGCGGCCGCGTGGGGCACCCGGAGATCAACGGAATGCAGCCGCTCGGAGCCTCGCCCATCGCCGCCCAGGGCACGATCTTCAACTCCGGTGGTCGGCTCGCGTTCGTCACGCCCGTCGAGATGCCCGTCGAGCAGATTCGAGAGCAGGTCAACGTGTTTGTCGCGGCGGCGGAGCGTGCGATCGCCGCCGGCTTCGACGGTGTCGAGATCCACGGCGCCAACGGCTACCTGATTCAGCAGTTCCTGTCGGACAACAGCAATCATCGCACCGACCAGTACGGCGGGTCGCATGAGAACCGGGCACGCTTCGCGGTCGAGGTCGCTACCGCCGTCAGCGCCGCCATCGGCGCCGACCGGGTGGGGATCAGGTTCTCACCCGGCGGGAAGTTCCACGATATGAACGAGAGCGATCCCGAGGGCCTCTACACCACGCTTCTCAACGCTCTGAATCCGCTGGGGTTGGCGTACCTTCACATCCTCGAGACTGCGTCGGACGATATCAACGACCGGATCCGGGAGATCTGGACTGGTCCGCTGATCGTGAACCCTGCGATTGTCGGAAGTGCAGACTTCGTCGACAAGGCGAATGCCGATCGGTGGTTGTCGCGCGGCGGCGACCTGATCGCATTCGGCCGGTACTTCATCTCCAATCCGGACTTGGTACGTCGCCTGCGCGATGGCCTCGAACTGACCATGCCCGATCTCGACACCTTCTACTCGGGCGGGGACAAGGGCTACATCGACTACCCGGAGTGGTCGGACAGCGCCGTCAGCTGACAATGGTTGGGCGTGGCCGGGCCGGAGTTATTCCGGCCCGGCATGGCTTGCTGTGTTGAACTACCAATGGTAGTTGCACCGCCACAGATGCTGTCGGCGGTCATGTTGGGCCTCCAACGAGCGATGCCGGAGGGCGCGTGCGTTCGAGTTGCCTGCCGGTGTGCGCGATTCCACGACTCTGTAGGCCCCTCAAGACCCCGCCGCCCCGCGTTGTTGTGGCTCGAAAGCTTATCGTTCACCCGACGAACATCCACGTGATTGGGTCTACCGCCCGCGCCAGCCGACTTCCAAGACGGCCTCGGGGTCGACGGCTTCGCGCTCTGTCATCCAGGCGGCAACGTGGACTCGGGAGGTGAATCCGAGTTTGTTTAGTATCCGCTCGACGTGGCCTTGGGCTGTGCGCTGCGAAATGACCAGCGTCTCGGCGATCACCTTGTTGGTCGACCCCTGCCTGATCAGCTGGGCGACCTGCCACTCACGCGGGGTCAATAGATCACCGGATCGGGTGCAGCGCTCATCTCGGTCGGGTTGTTCACCGAGTGCGTACGCCACGGCCTGGTCGAGGCTGAAGCGTCGCCCTCGCTGCTGCGCTTGGGATTGCTCCCGCTCGCCGAGTCTCAGCGTGGTCCGTGCGCGCACATTGTCGAGGTTTGCCGGTGCGCCGGTGGGGATGCGGCCGACACGGTGTTGCCATGCAGCTGCGGCTTCGAACAACACAGCGGCGCGTTCGGCGTGGCGGTCGGCGGTGAGGGTCGCGGCGATATGCAGGAGGTCGGCTGCAAGGACAGGACTTCGCAGCTGCCGCGTCAGATGTAGAGCAACGTCGAGGTGATGAGCTGCCCGTGTGGGTGCACCCGTCTTGGAGATAGCAGCGAGGGCCGTATGAGCAACGGCCCGGTTCACCGATTCGCCGTGTGCGTCGGAGATTACGAGGGCTTCTTGGAGGTAAGTGGCTGCGCTCTCGAGGTCGCCGTTGTGACCGAGAGCGCGACCGAGTCCGGTCAGTGCTTCCAAGCGTGCGGTGTCGTCCCCGGACGCATCAATCGCCTCGAGCGTGATTTCAAAGAGCGCGGCCGCCGTCGTGGCATCGTCAGTCGCGAGCGAAACTTCGGCTTCCGCACGTAGAACGAGTTGCCCTACGCCCGGATCCAAGTTCAGGGCGGCGAATCGACGCGCCTCGGCGAGCAGATCGAAGGCCTCGCGAGATCGCCCCTGTAGGCCGGCGAGTGTGCTTTCGGCGCACAGCGCGGTGACCTGCACGAATGAGCGTCCCGGGAGTTGGTGGGCCCGGGCGTGGCTCAGCCAGTGTCGGCCCTCGTCGAGGAGACCGCGTGTCACCCAAAAACGCCGGAGAGCGATCGCGATGCGAAGTCCGCATGGTGCGTCGCGCGGCTCGTCGAGGCAGGCCGACATCACGGCATAGAGGTTGGCCCGTTCTCGGTCGAGGCGATCGATGAGTTCGACCTGCCGAGAGCCTAGCCAACAGGCGTCCGCGTGGAGGGCGAGTTTGATGAACCAGTCTCGATGCCTGTGGAGGACGGTCGTGTGCCGGTCGGTTGCCCGCAGCTTGTCGAGGCCGTAGTGGCGCACCGTCGCGAGCATGCGATATCGCACTAGACCGCGGGTCTGTTCGGGGGTGATGATCGACTTGTTGATCAGCGAGGTCAACACGTCGAGTAACTCGCCTGAGGTGGCGTAGCCGGCGCATACTGCTTCGGCGGCGTCGAGGTCGAATCCGTCTTCGAATATCGACAGCACCTCCCACAGACATCGCTCGGCCGCGGAGCACAGGTCGTAACTCCAGTCCAGGCTCGAGCGCAGGCTCTGCTGGCGGGCGGGCGCTCCCCGGCTGCCGAGGGTGAGGAAACAGCACGGGTCGTCGAGGTGTTCGAGGATCTGCTGTGCGGACAAGGCCCGCAGCCGCCGAGCCGCTAGCTCGATGGGTAGGGGAAGCCCCTCGAGACGCTGGCAAATCTTCGCGATGGCGAACTGATTGTCCTCGGTGATCCCGAACCCGGGCACGGCGGCGCTGGCGCGATCGGCGAACAGGGCGACCGCCTCGTAGCTGGGGAGCCCGCTCGGTGAACTCGGGCAGTGGCAGTCGGGGGTCGCCAACGGTCGCAGCGCCAGGGTGGCTTCGCCGCCGATGCCCAGACATTCCCGACTGGTGGCCAGGATGCGCAGATCCGGGCAGACCCGAAGCAGTTTGCCGACCACTACCGCAACGTCGTCGACCAGGTGCTCGCAGTTGTCGAACACGAGTAGTGCGCGTTGTGTCGCCAGGTATTCGGTCAGATCGTCGAGAGAGGGCGCTGTGATCTCGGGTGCCAGTGACGCGGCGAGGGTGCCGATCAGTTTCCTGGCGTCGTGCACGTCGCCGAGTTCGACGAGCCGGACACCGCCTGTGAACGTGTGCGCGACGTCTGCCGCCGCGCGCAACGCCAGACGTGTTTTCCCCACTCCCCCTATTCCGGTCACGGTGACCAACCGGTGAGTACCGAGGAGTCGTTTGGCGTCAGCGAGTTCGGTGCGCCTCCCGACAAAGCTGGTTAACTCGAGCGGGAGGTGCACTGTTCGATCCCCAATGGCAAGCGACATGGAACCGCTTCTTTCAGTGGAGTTGCTTCGGTACCCGACACTCGCTTAAGCTTACGAGTGTTTGTTTGCTTTAGCCTACGACTCTACCCGGCGGATGACAAGGATCTCCCTGTCGGCCAACCATTTCAGGCCGAGTTTCAGCAGGTCTCGAAATCCGCGTCGGAGCGTCCATGGCTCGGTTGGACCCGGAGGTTGCGGAATCGATGACGATGTATGCCGAGCTGAGCCTGATCCTCGACTTGCTTCACTCTCAGCACGTGGATGACCGGGCGGCACGCCTTCGTGCCGCATCGGCACTGGAGAGGGTCCTGCTCTCCGGCGGCCGCGCCGATTCGTGTGTTCACGCCGGACTCCCGGCCCGCGGCGATACCGCGCGCCCTTCCGATCACGATGAGCCGTTGACCGGTCGCGAGCACGAGATTCTGGGAATGATGGCCGATGGTGCGTCGAACGCCGAAATTGGTCGCGACCTGTACATTTCGAGGAATACGGTCCGCTTCCACGTCAGCAATATTCTGCGCAAGATGTCGGTGAACAATCGCACCGCGGCGGTGGCGAGAATGACAACCGGAATCGGCGCGCGCTGAACCTCTCCCCTGATTCGGCGAACCGAACAGCCGATGTGTGCTCCGCCGCCCGACACACGGAAGTCCTCCGGCCGTGATTCGGCCGGAGGACTTCCGTGGATGGAAACTATCGAGCCGCAGGAGAGGATTTCCTGCGATGAAACGGTGGCGGGAAAGTCAGTGCGCCTCGGCGTGGGTTCCGACACGGACGTATCCGGCGAGAGTGCTGTCGTCTACCTCGGGCAGATTGACGACGATGTTCTCGGGCGTGCGGGTGGTGAGCCAGATGAGTTCCTCGGTGGTGCTCATGTTGGCTTCGACGTGCGGCATGAAGGGCGGGACGAAGACGAAGTCCCCTTCCGACATGTCGATGTACTCGCTGAAGTTCTCGCCGAAGTAGATTCGCGCCTTGCCGGTGAGAACGTACCCGCCGGTCTCGGCCTCACCGTGATGATGCGGCAGGGACCTATATCCCGGCTCGTTGAAGACCTTCCCGAACCAAATCTTCGTCGCCGGCGTGTGCTGGACACTGACTCCGGACACACGCACCGCGCCACCCGATTGGCCCGTATTCTGCGCTTCCTCTCCTTGACGAGTGACTACCGGCTTGTCATGTTCGGCCATGCTCAATTCCTTTCAAGAACAAACGTTCGCTTGCGACGCAGCGTACGAGTGCGCCCGTGATCACACAAGAGTGCGCGAGGGTCGCAATCCGTCACCCGCATGTCGTCAGCAAAGCGCCTCGGGACGTCGGCGGATCATGAAGCTGCTCCGGAAGGTCATCACGGCTTCACCCCGCTGATTGAGCGCGCTGTAGGCGAAAGACCAGATGCCCTGGTCGGGCTTCTTGGTGGGGCGGGAGGCAATGAGTTCGGCTTCGGGATGCAGGGTGTCGCCGATGAGCACGGGACGCAAGGCGCGCACCTCGTCGAGGCCGAGCCAGGCGACGACGTTGTTGAAGTAGCCGGTCTGAGTCGTCAGTCCCAGGGCGAGCGAGAGCGTGAACGGCCCGTGCGCGATCCGCTGTCCGAACTGGGTGCCGGCGGCATACTCCTCGTCGAGGTGCAGCGAGACGATGTCGCAGGTCAGCCCTGCCCAGTGCACCAGGTGCGCGTCGGTGACGGTCATGCCGGGCCCGCGGAGCACGTCCCCGAGGTCGAGGTCTTCCCACCAGCGATCAGGCTGCCCGATCACTCGCGTGGCAGTGCTGACGTCGTTGATTGTCATCGAAACTCCTCATAGCGCCGGTGCCGCCGGCCGTGTTAACGTACGAGCGATTGTTCGTTTAACAGTACGGGCCACCAACCCGCTGGTCAATCATTTGGTCAAAGCCTGCACCACGATGTCTGGATGTGACGCGATGCCGCACACCACAAGGTCCCGCGCCTCCTTCGCGGTGGGCGCGGATTTCTCCGGATGGCCGGTCCGGCGATCGGCGGTATCACCCGGGACCGTGTGGGGAATCAGTGACGTCCCCGCACCGGCGGTGCCCTATCGAGTGAGGAAGTAATGCGACCCCTACGTTCCCTCCAGTTCGTGCCAGCCCATCGTGAGGGCTGGGCGCAGAAGGCAGTGCGTGCCGGCGCCGACGCCGTGATCCTCGATCTCGAGGATTCAGTCCCCGAGCCGAGTAAAGCCGATGCCCGTGCGCTGGCAGCCGAGACGATCGACACCCTGCGACGCGAGCACCCCGAGGTGACGGTGCTGGTGCGCCCGAACCCACTCGACACGGACCATTTCGGCCGAGATCTCGCGGCTGTGGTGCGCGCAGGACTCGACGGGTTGCTGTTGCCGAAGGTGTACGGAGCCCGTGAGGTCCTCGACTTCGCTGCGTTGCTCGAGCACTTCGAGATCGAGGCCGCCCTGATCCGGGGCAGCGTCGAGGTGATCCCCACCCTCGAGACCGCGAAGTCGCTGGTGAACTGCGAGGCGATCGCCGCCGCGCATCCGCGGGTCGCGTCGCTGATGGTGGCCGCCGCCCGCGATGCCGACGTCTCGCGCGAGGTCGGTTTCGAGTGGACCGCTGAGGGCCTCGAGACCTTGCATTACCGCAGCAAGGCGGTGCTCGCCTGCCGTGCCGCCGGATTGGCCCACCCCATCGTGGGGTTGTGGCAGGAGATCGCCGATCTGGACGGTTTGCGCCGATTCGCCGAGGGCAACCGTCGGCTCGGCTTTACCGGCCAGGTCCTCATCCACCCCTCGCACATCGAGACAGTCAACGACGTCTACGCCCCGGACCCGAAGGTCGTCGACCGCTTCCGGCGCATGATCGAGGCTTTCGAACAGGCCCAGGCGAAGGGCCAGGCCGCCGCCCTCTTCGAGGGCGAACACGTCGATATCGCGCACGTCAAGACCGCCCGCGGCGTGGTCGCCCTCGCCGAATCCATCAGTTCGCATTAACCGCAACAACCTCGTAAGGAATCGACAATGAGTGGACTGTACTTCGAAGAACTCGAGCCCGAGCTCGTCATCAAGCACGCGGTGACCAGAACTGTCACCGAGACCGACAATCTGCTGTTCACGACGCTCACCTTGAACGTCCAGCCCCTGCATCTCGACGCCGAGTTCGCCAAGAACAGCATGTACGGCGAGCGTATCGTCAATAGCGTCTTCACCCTCGGCGTCGTGGTCGGCATCCCGGTGCAGGAAACCACCCTCGGAACCACCCTGGGCAATCTCGGATTCGAGGAGATCGCCTTCCCGGCACCGGTGCTGATCGGTGACACCCTTCGGGTCGAGACCCAGATCCTGTCGCGACGTGAGTCGAAGTCGCGCCCGGACACCGGCATCGTCCGGTTTGAGCACCGCGGCTTCAACCAGAAGGACAAGTTGGTTTGCCGCGTGCAGCGGTCCGGTCTGATGCTCAAGAAGCCCGCCGAGGTCGCTGTCTCATGAGGCTGGCCACGCTGCGTGTGGGGGGATCGACCGCCGCCGCACGGATCGACGGCGGAACCGCGGTGCTGATCGAGCCCTATCCCAGCCTCTCGGATCTGCTGCGCGACCCGCACTGGCAGCGCATCGCCACCGAGGCCTCCGGGCAGGTTGTCGACCTTGGTGCCGTGGAGTACGCGCCCGTGGTTCCGCATCCGACGAAGATCGTGTGCGTGGGCCTGAACTATGCGAATCACATCGAGGAGATGGGACGCGAACTCCCCCGCTACCCGACCTTGTTCGCCAAGTTCCCCGAAGCACTCATCGGCGCCTACGACGACATCCACGTCCCGGCCTACGCCGATCAACAGGTCGACTGGGAGGGGGAGCTCGCCGTAGTCATCGGCAAGACGGCAAGAACGGTACTGGCCGACGACGCCGGCGAGTACATCGCCGGCTTCGCGGTCGCGAACGATGTCACCATGCGCGACTACCAGTATCGAACGCAGCAGTGGCTGCAGGGCAAGACCTTCGAAGGAACCTGTCCGCTCGGTCCAATGCTGGTGACCCCGGACGAGTTTTCGCTCGGCGCCCCACTGACCACCCACGTCGACGGCGCCGCCGTCCAGTCGGACTCGACCGGCGACCTGGTGTTCACCCCCGCCCGGTTGATCGAGTACATCTCCAACATCGTCACCCTGCAGGCCGGGGACGTGATCTTGACCGGAACTCCCGGCGGGGTGGGCCACCCGACCGGAACACATCTGTCCGACGGCCAGGCGCTCACCACGGAGATCACCGGCCTGGGCACACTGCACAACACTGTGCGCGTTGCCGCTCCGGTCGCGATCGGCTGACAGCCGCTCTGCACTCCACAATCGAATACGACACGGCCACTAGCCCTCCCCGTCCGCCACGGACCGGGAGGGCTAGTGGCCGTGCTCCCCTCGCGTCCTCCGATCCCTGCTGCACAGATCGCGCACGTTGGTTTCGGGTGTTTGCACGCGACAGCGAACTCCACGGCCGCAAGGTCCACGAGCGGTTATTCACCGACGCAACAGGGTTGGTGAATCGACGATGGGGCGGGCCAGGCGCGGCACAGTCCCATTGACGTGTGACGGCTACGAAGTAGCCAATCTCCCCTGGTAGCAGCATGCCGTAGATCACCCGTTGACGAATGATGTGCTCTACGCCACAATACAAAGAAACGAGCAAACGTTCGTCAGTATCTGGCAGAAGAAGGAAAATCCATGAACGCTCTTTCTTGTCGTCGCGCAGCCCTTGCCGGAGTTGCCCTCAGCGCAGTCCTCAGCGTCGCGGCGTGCACGGCTAGCGCCCCGGCCGAATCGAGCGGTACTTCCGGGGGTTCGACGAGCGACGGCGGCCAGGCCCTGCCGGTCGAACAACTCTGCGGCGATCGCCCGCTGAAGATCGCGCATGTCGCTGGCTTCGGCGCCAACTCCTGGCGCAAGATCACGCAGGCCGAACTCACCGACGAGCTCTCCGCGTGCCCGAACGTGACCCTCGAGTACACCCAGGCCGACAACGACCTGCAGAAGTACATCACCGCGATCAACTCGTACACCGCACAGGGCTTCGATGCGATTGTCACCTACGACGACTTCGGCAGCCAGGCGCTGAGCGCCCTGAAGAACGCTCATGACTCCGGTGTCGTCGTCGTGCCCTATATCGCCGATCCCGGTGGGGAGGTCGGTGTCGACTACGACGGATACGTCCAGTACAACTTCGATGTCGAGGGCGACGCGATGGCCAAGTGGCTGGGCGGCCAGGTCCAGCCGGGCAGCAAGATGCTCTTCAGCGGCGGCCTGCCGGGTGGCAGCCCCTCGACCGTGGCGCTGTGGGACGGAATCAACGAGACCTCCAAGGAGCTCGGTGATCCCTTCACCCCGCTGACCAACGAGCCGCAGCCGTCGAGCTGGGACGCGGCATACGAGCAGCGCGCGATGGCCGGGGCGCTGACCAAGTACCCCGAGATCGACGCTCTGGCATCGGATTACGGTGTCGCGTCGAAGGGCGGGCTGCGAGCGTTCATCAACGCCGGCCGGCCAATCCCGCCGCTGGCGACGTCGGCGACCGACAACGAGCTCGGCTGCATGTGGTTGCAGTACCACCAGGCCAACCCGGATTTCCAGTTGCTGACCCTCGACGGCACCACGACCGTCGTGCGCATCGCAGCCCGCAAGGCATTGGCCGCGCTCAACGGACAGCCCGATAACGAGCCGGAGAACTTCAAACTTCCGACATTCGTCGACACCCTGGGCGGCAAGCTCCCGACCTGCCGCGAGGACCTGCCGCCGGACGCCGACCTGTCCTCGGCGCTCTCGCCCGAGCAGCTCTCGGCCGTCTTCCAGTAGCGGCTGGCGCGAGGGACGAGGAGTGGTCAACAATGACTCAGCAAGAGATCGTCGAGGATGTGATGTACGTGAGTGACGTACAGGTTCAGGAAGATCCGGTCCACGAGATCGCCGATCAGGACGTCGTCCTGCGGCTGGACGCGGTGGACAAGAAGTACCCGGGCGTCCACGCGATCAAGGGTGTCTCGCTCACCGTGCGGCGCGGCGAGATCCATGCGCTGGTCGGCCAGAACGGGGCGGGGAAGTCCACCCTCGTCGGCATTGCGGCCGGTTCGATCACCGCCGATTCGGGGACGGTGGAGATCGGTGGCGTCGCCGCCACCGACCCGTCCCCGGCCTGGTGCCGGGAGCAGGGGCTCGCCATCGTCTACCAGGAGCCGGCGCTTCTTCCGGATCTGACGGTGGCCGAGAACATGCGCCTGAGCATGCCCGAGGACCGCCGCCCTTCGGTCGGCGAGCAGGTCGGCTGGGCGGAAGGCATCCTCTCGCGGTGGAGCAGCGTGGCCTCGATCGATCCGCGCACTCCGGTGCGCGAGTTGCAGCCCGACGCGCGGTTCGTCGTCGAGATTGCGAAGGCCATGGCGGAAGAGCCCAAGGTCATCGTCCTGGACGAACCCACCGAGCATCTGCTGCCGCCCGCGGTGGCGGAGTTGTTCCGCCTGGTGTCGGAGTTGATCGACGCCGGTGGGGCCGTCGTGTACATCTCGCATCGGCTCAACGAGGTCAAGCAGATCGCCCACACCGTGTCCGTGCTCCGGGACGGCGCGCTGGTCGGGACGTTCGATGGCGCCGAGGTGACCGAGCAGGACGTGGTCAACCTCGTCGTCGGCCGTGAGCTCACCCGCGCGCACACCCGGGCCGAGACCCGCACGACCGCACTCGGTGACACCTTGCTCGAGGTCACCGGATTCTCCGGTACAGGGTTCGACGACCTGGACCTAACGGTCCATGTCGGCGAGATCGTCGGGTTCGCCGGTGTCGAGGGTCAAGGACAGCGCGAGGTCCTGCGTGCGCTCGGCGGCTTGGTCGCCGGGCGCGGCACCATCGAACTCGGCGGTCGGGCGGTCAAGACGTCGAGTCCGACCGCCGCGTTGGCCGGAGGAATCGCCTACCTTCCGCAYGACCGGCACCACGAGGGCATTCTTCCGGGCCTGAGTCTGCGGGAGAACGCCTCGCTGTCGTCGCTGGGGCGGTTGTCTCGCCTCGGCGTGCTCTCGCGCCTGCGCGAGCGCAAGGCCACGTCCGAGACGTTCGCGTCGATGCGGGTCAAGGCGCCCTCCGCCGAGGTCGATGTCGCCACTCTCTCGGGCGGAAACCAGCAGAAGGTCGTGCTCAGCCGAGTTCTGATGACCGAGTCGAAGCTTATTCTGGCCGACGAGCCCACCCAGGGTGTCGACATCGGCGCCCGCGAGGAGATCTACACCATCCTGCGGGAGGCGGCGACCCGCGGCGCGGCGATCATCGTGCTTTCCTCCTCTGCTGCTGAACTCGAGCAGCTCTGCGATCGGGTCATCGTCTTCTCCCGTGGCAAGGCCGCGAAGGAACTCGTCGGCGACGACCTGTCCGAGCACGGCATCGCCCAGGCCGCACTCAGTGCCACCGGCAGTCGCAGTCGCGTCGGTACCGCGCTGCGGAAAGTTACTTTCGGTCGGAAGCTGGCCCGCAACGACCTCACTCCCGCGGCGATTCTCGCGATCGCGACCATCCTGCTCGCGGGTGTGGCGATCAGCCAGAGCGAGTTCTATCTCACCGCACGCAATTTCGGGCTGATCTTGCCACTGCTGGCCACCTTGGCGTTCTTCGCGATGGCCCAGCAGGTGGTGATGATGGTCGGGGGCATCGACCTGTCGGTCGGGCCGCTGGCGGGCCTGCTGGTCGTGGTCGGCTCGTTCGTCCTGTCTGCGTACAAGACGCCGATCGGGATGATCATCGGCCTGATCGTGCTCGCACTCGTGGCCGCGGTCGTCGGTCTGGTCAACTGGACCTTGGCGGTGGTCGTCAAGATCAACCCTCTGATCGCCACCCTGGTGACCTATACCGCGATCCAGGGCATCGCATACCTGCTACGACCACTGCCGGCGGGCAAGATCGACCCGATCTTCCTTTCGTACGCGTCCACCAAACTCGGATTCATCCCGATCATGATCGTCTTGGCGATCGTCGTCGCGGTGCTGCTCGAGTTCGCGATGTACCGGACTCTATTCGGTATCCGCCTGCGCGCCACCGGATCCGCGCATGCAACCGCAGATCGAATCGGTGTGCGCACCAAGCGGATCACTCTCATCGCATATGTAGGATGCTCGGTGCTGGTCGTCCCGGCGGCCGTGCTGCTGATGGCGCAGGCCGGTACCGGAAATGCCAGCATCGGTGACAGCTACACCCTCGCCAGCATCGGTGCCGCGGTACTCGGTGGCGCCTCGATCTTCGGCGGCCGTGGCTCGTTCATCGGTGCCTGTCTCGGCGCGGTGCTCGTGATCCAGATCAATACGGTTGTGCAGTTCATCGGCTTGCCGCTGTACTGGCAGCAGTGGCTGCTCGGCGGTCTGACCATCGCCGCGGCCGCCTTCTACTCCAAGTCCCGAACCCTCGCAGAGCGGAGCTGACGCCGTGAGCGCAATGCACGCACCACAAGCACTCCCGGACACCGAACCGAAGGACTCCGGTTCTCGCCGCTGGACGCCGACCTGGAACAGCACCAGCTCGGTCATCGCGATCACCGTGGCCCTGTTCGGTTTCAGCTGGCTCATCGCACCCGGCAGCGTCTCCGGCAGCGCGATCGACTCGCTGCTGCCCTTCGCCGGGATCCTGGCGATCGCCGCGATCGGGCAGACCATCGTGGTCATGCTCAAGGGCATCGACCTGTCACTGCCCGGCATGATGACGATGGCCGCCCTGGTCAGCAGCCAGTACGCCCAGGACCACGGCAGCATCCTCACCGCGTTGCTCATCGTCGCCGCCATCGCCGTCGTCGTCGGCCTGGTCAACGGCATCGTCGTCTCGGCCTTCTCGGTGACCCCGCTGGTGGCCACCCTCGCAGTCAACGCCGTCCTGATGGGCGCCGCCCTCGCGTACTCCGGAGGAACCCCGACCCGCGCCCCTCAGAGCGTGTCCGACTTCGCACTGGAAAAGACGATCGGTGTCTCCAATACGGTGTGGCTCGCGATCGCGCTGATGATCGTGACCGTCTTCGCGACTGGCCGCACCGCCTGGGGACGCCGGGTGATCGCCGTCGGGTCGAACGAGCGCACCGCCCACGCCGCGGGCGTGCGCACCGCGCGGATCAAGATCAGCGGGTACGTCGCCGCGGCGCTGTGCTACAGCGGTGCCGGGGTATTGCTGGCCGGGTACGTGAGCACACCGAACACCAACGCCGGCACCAGCTACCTTCTGCCGGCCATCGCGGCAGTCGTCGTCGGCGGCACCGCGCTGACCGGTGGCCGCGGCAACATCATCGGCACGGCTGTCGGGGCCCTGTTCCTGAGCCAGCTCACCCAGCTGGTGCTCTCCCTCGGCGCACCGTCCTCCACCCAGTTCCTCGTCCAGGCCGTGGTCATCGCCGTCGCGGTGGGAGCACAGCAATTGGACCTGCGCCACATCCTCCACCGTCTGATTCCCGGAAAGGAACATTCATGACACACATCGGTCAGCGACTGAACAGCAAGGTGGCGTTCGTGACCGGCGCCGCCCGCGGCCAAGGCCGGTCGCACGCTCTCACCCTCGCGGACGAAGGCGCGGACCTCATCCTGCTCGACTCGGTACGCCCGATCGACCAGGTCAGCTACGCAATGCCCGAGCATGCCGACCTGAAGGAAACCGCACGCCTGGTCGAGGAACGGGGGCGCAAGGCGGTCGTGATCGAAGCCGACGTCCGCGACGAGTCGATGATCGACGCGGTCGCCGACGCCGCCACCCAACTCGGTCGACTCGACATCGTCGTCGCCAACGCCGGCGTGCTCGGAGCAGCCAAACCCTCCTGGGAGCTCACTCGCGTCGAATGGGACACCCTGATCGACATCAACCTCACCGGTGTCTGGCAGACGATGAAGGCGGCGTTGCCGCACATCATTGCCGGTGGCCATGGCGGTTCAATCATCGCGATCAGTTCCATCGCCGGTATACGCGGAGTCCCGCACGTGGCGCACTACAGCGCCGCCAAGCACGCCCTGGTCGGACTGGTCGGCTCGGTCGCGAACGAGGTTGCTCCGCACAACATCCGCGTCAACACAGTGCATCCGACCAACGTTCGCACCGACATGATCGACAACCCGACGGCGGCGAAGATCTTCCGGCCGGACCTCGAGGACCCGACCCTCGACGACGGGATCGACGTTCTCGGGCGGATCAACMTGCTTCCGGTGCCGTGGGTGGACTCCTCCGACATCTCCGAGGCCGTCCTGTGGCTGGCCAGCGACGAGTCCCGGTACGTGACCGGCACCGCGCTTCCCGTCGATGCCGGAATGCTCGCAAAGTACCCCGGCTGACAACACACTTCCCTCCAAAGACCCCAACAGAGAGAGAAAATCAATGACAGTCAATGGTGGACCGGTCCGCACGATCGCACTGATCGGACGCAAGCCGGGTATGTCGTTCGCCCAGTTCGACGAGTACTGGCGAGAAAAGCACGCCCCGCTCGCCGCGCAGGTGCCCGGCGTGATCCGCTACGTGCAGCGGCACGTCGTTCCGCAGGAAGGTGCCACCGAACCCGACAACGGATTCGGGATCGACGGTCTGGCCGTTCTCGACTACGAGAGCGCCGAGGCGATGGAGGCCGGTTGGGCATCCGAGGACGGTCAGGCGGCACTCGCGGATGTCGAGAACTTCATCGGCAAGCACTACGTCGTGGTCCTCGAGGACCACGTCGTCGTCGACGACGCCTGAAGCCGTCGGCGTCCCTTACACGCAGACACTAGTTAGGAGCCCGTCATGGATGTGGGCGTCGTTTACTTCTTCACCGATCAGGGTCCGGACCCCATTGAGTTCGGGCAGGCCGCGGAAGGGTACGGATTCGAGTCCCTGTTCGTGCCCGAACACACACATTTCCCGGTGTCCCGTAAAACCGACTACCCGATCCCCTATGGCGGGCCCGAACTACCCGGGTTCTACCTACGCACCTACGACCAAATCGTCACGATGTCGATGATCGCCGCACACACGCAGACGATCATGCTCGGGACCGGCATCTGCCTCCTCGCCCAACACGATCCGATCGCCAAAGCCAAGCAGATCGCCACCCTCGACCACCTCTCCGGCGGCCGCGTCATCTGCGGCGTCGGCATGGGGTGGAACGTCGAGGAGGCCGAGGCACACGGCGTCGTGTGGAAGCAGCGCTATTCGACCGTCCGCGACAAGCTCAAGGTCATGCAGGCACTGTGGACCCAGGAGGAGGCGAGTTACGACGGGCAGCGGGCGTCCCTCGCCCCCTCCTGGGCGTGGCCCAAACCCGCGCAACCGAATGGTCCACGCACCTACCTCGGCGGCGCCGGTCCGACCACGATGCGGCACGCCGCCGAGTGGGCCGACGCCTGGTACGTCGTGCCCTCGGCGGAGGATCCGACTCTGTCGAAGACGGTGCCCGAGTTTCGTAGGGTCGTCGAGGAGTCCGGTCGTGATCCCGAGTCCGTGGGTATCGCGGTGGCCTCGGCGCCGCCGGATCCTGCAGCACTCGAGAGCTATCGAGAATTGGGGATCGAACGGGCAGTGCTGTGGGTCGATCCGGCAGATGACCCGGGCGAGGGCATGCGCAACCTCGAGACGGTCTCCAAGGTCCTCGCACAGATCTCCTGACAAACCTTCCAGAACTCACCCCTCACAGGAGGACTCGAAACCATGAACACCACTACCGCGGATGTGAGCATCGCCGAGGTCGCCGAGCGACTGATACGACTCGAAGACGTCCGCGCAATCGAACAGCTCAAGTACCGCTACGCCGGCTTCTGCGACAACGGCTACGACCCGGAGGGCATCGCCGGCCTGTTCGTCGACGACGGCCGGTGGGTCGTGGACGGCGAGGGTGGATCCATGACCGGCCACGAGGAGATCAAGGCGCACTTCCGGGCGTTGTCGGACAAGATCACCTGGGCTCTGCACTACATGATCGCCCCACGTGTGGAGCTCGCCGACGACGGCCAGAGCGCAACCGGATACTTCTACCTGCTGTGCCTGTGCACCATCGAGAACAGCCAGGACGCCACCAAGAAGGACCCGGTCATCCTGACGATCAACTACACCGATCAGTTCGTCAAGCGCGACGGCACCTGGTATTTCCAGGAACTGCGCGGACGCACCCACCAGGTGTCCAATTGGGACCAGGGCTGGGTCAAGCAGCCCTTCCGCGACTGAGGCTGCGGCAGCACCCATTCGGCCGCTCCGGCCATCCCGAGCGAGGCCGAGTTGTCAACTGCGGGGCTACGGGGTCACCTCCGTCGCCCCGCACAGCGGGGCATCCCATCCGCGACGGAAGTGGCACAACACCTATCCGCCGGTCCGCTCCTTTCAATTGTTCGACGGGTGGGCCTCACGCTTTGCTGTGGGCCGCGATCCAGGAATCACGCAGTGCAGCGCATTTGGAAGTTATCGCCATGCAGCCCAGCCGATTCGGAAAGATAGCGTCTACTGATGTAGACGCTCATGTCGAGCGTTATAAGCGACTGCGGCGCAAGAAGCGGGACGGCGCAGTAGGAGGTCGCGTCCTCCGGCGGAGACCGATGCGCACGCGATGGTTCGTGTGGCGCTGGCCTGGCTGCCCTACGGCGGCGTTCCGTCCGACGAACTGCTGGTGCACTTCGCACTGACGGAAGATCAGTTCGTCGCCGCACTCTGGCAGATCGTGGCCGACGGTCACTGTGCTCGAGAGGATGCGCGGGACATTGCCGAGCATTACCCGCGGTCGACGAACAACTGAGGAGCGCCGAGTTCGCACCGATCCGGTGCGTGGCGGCATGGGCGGCCGGTGCGATAAGTGGCCGTGTATTCATCATCAACGTTTCAGGGAGGAAATTGTGATCGAAACTGCCAGTGGAACCGGGACTCGTCTTGCCGATCGGACGGCGGTGATCACCGGCGGCGCGTCGGGGATCGGCCGGGCCAGCGCTCTACGATTCGCGTCCGAAGGCGCTGAGGTCGTCGTATGGGACCTCGATCCGGTCGGGATCGATGCGGTGGTCACCGAGATCCGCCGGGCGGGCGGCCGGGCTCACGGGGTGGCGGTCGATATCTCCGACGCGTCGGCGGTGGCAGCGGCGGCCGCCGAGACCGCGGGTGTGGCGGGTGAGGTGACGGTGCTGATGAACAACGCCGGTGTGCTCCGATTATGCCCCGCTCCTCGACACCGACGAGGCGCTGTGGGACCGCATCATCGGCGTCAATCTCAAGGGCATGTTCTTGGTGACCCGCGCGGTGTTGCCGTCGATGATTGCTGCTGGCGGTGGGTCGATCGTTAACACCGCCTCGGTCGCCGCGTTCATCGCCGGTGGGGGCGGTGCTGCGTACACCAGTTCCAAGCATGGTGTGGTCGGGTTCACCCGGCAGATGTCGTTCGACTACGCGCACCAGAATGTGCGGGTGAACGCGATCGCGCCCGGTGCGGTGGAAACCGGGATGTCCAAGGATATCTTGTACAACGAGGATCTGCCGGTCGTGGAGGCGCTGCGTAGTGCACCGGCGGGCCGGCACGCGCAGCCAGAGGAGTTGGCGAACGTCGCGCTGTTCCTGGTCAGCGACGAGGCGAGCTTTGTGCACGGCGCGGTCTACGTCGCGGACGGCGGTTGGACCATCCGCTGACTTCCCTACTTCGACGACAAAGGGGGCTCGGACCGGATCGCGGTCCGAGCCCCCTTTGTCAGTGCTCGTCCCGTCATGCAAGGCATCTCGGGTGTTGTCGAGCACGACCCGCAGAGTGCGCGGGAGTGCTCTCCGGCTCCGGACTCGCGACGCCGTCGTGTGAACCGCCCGGAACCGGAGAGCGTTTGGGAGCCGACCCGCAAGGATGACGCAACGGCTGGTATGCGGTCTCGCGGTCGGCGATCAGGGGGGTTGAGTGTGGGTCTACAGCCGGGAGCGGCGGGCGCACTCCACGCTCAGCAGGCCGAGGACTCCGATAGTGACCATGGCGTAGGTGGCGCTGCCGGTGGCGTCGATGATCAACCCCAGCATCGGGGCGGCCAGGACTGCTCCGACGTTGCTGRCGGTGACAATGAGTCCGCTCGTCTGGTAGTTCGCCTGCGGCTGAGACAGTTCCGCCRCCCATGCCCAGTAGGTGCCACCGTAGAGCGATGCTGCCAGGAACATCATGCACAGGTAGATCCCGAGAGTGCTCGCGGGAATCCCGGGCAGGGCGACCACCATGATGCCGGCCAGACCGGCACCGATCATGTTCGTCTGGAATCGCTCGCCGCGGAAGAGCCGGTCCGACATCAGCCCGCCGACGGGAGCCGCGACGAGTTTGAACATGAAGGTGACGCCGATGATCGCCGAGGCTTCGAGCAGCGTCATGCCGCGGTCTTGTTCGAGGAACAAAGGCAGGGCGTAGGAAAGCCCGTAAAGGGTGATCGCCGTGCCTGCCCCGTACAGCGAGGACCACCACACACGGGAGCTGCGCAGCGCCTCGGCGAGTGATCCCGGTTTGGGGAGCGCGTCGAAACGGGTCGAGTGCGGGCGCCGGCGTCCGACAGGTTCGGCAACGAGGGCGTCCATCGAGGGCACACCGGGGTGGGCCTTATGGAAGTCCTTGACAGTGAGCACGAACAACGCACCGCAGGCGACGCTCGGGACCACGGTCAGCCACATCGAGGCGACCTCCCACGACATGCCGCTGTCGGTCAGCAGCGGTCCGGCGAACGAGGTGATCGAGAAGCCGACACCCAGGAAGCCCATCAGCAGACCGGTCGCGAAACCGCGACGGTTCTTCGGGAACCACAAGGATGCATGGGTGGCCAGGGACGCATTCATCACGCCGCCGCAGCAGCCCAGGAGCAGACGCAGCACGAGCATCCCGGTATAGGACTCACCGACCACCGGGATCAAAAGCGCCGAAACGGCGTTGCACAGCAGGCCGATGACGACGATCTTCTTCACCCCGATACGGGCGGCCCACTTGCCGGCGAAGACCGGAACCACGCAGAACGTGAGCATCGATGCGGTGGTGAGCAACGACAGTTGGGTGGCGTTGATTCCCCAGTCGTCCTGGATGACCGTGCCGAACACGGCGACGGTGTTCAGGCCGATGAAGCAGCACATGAAGCACAGCAGGCTGACCAGCAGGACCCACCAACTGTAGAGGGGTGCACGTGTGTAGGTCACACGCGCGCCGGTGAGCGTCGAGGTTGTCATGACGTGCTCCTGTGTCTGGGGCGCCGCCGACGAGGCAGGAGGCGCAGTCGGGACGAGCGCGACGGACCGGAGTGCACACGGCGCGTTGTGAATTCGACCGTGAATCGCATCCGGAATGGAAGGCATGCGGTAGCTCGGAATAGAACCGCCACAGAAAAACGAACGTACGTATGCTAGTGCGGCATCGCTTGTCGTGTCAACGGTCACAACGAGGATGCCGGACCGGCCGCGCGCACAGCGTTCGAGTGGTGAGTGACCACCGGGATTCGGTCGCGGAACGCGCAAAACGCCCGGCTGGTGCACCAGCCGGGCGTTTACGGGGGGTCGACGAACAGTGTCAGGCGAGCGAGACGGTGACCGCCTTGCTCTGCAGGTAGCCGTCGAGGGCTTCGCCGCCCATCTCCTTGCCCCAGCCGGACTGCTTGAAGCCGCCGAACGG
This sequence comes from Rhodococcus sp. P3_B8, assembly GCF_056402775.1. Lineage (NCBI taxonomy): Bacteria > Bacillati > Actinomycetota > Actinomycetes > Mycobacteriales > Nocardiaceae > Rhodococcus > Rhodococcus sp. P3_B8. The sequence continues at coordinate 7,777 of NZ_JBFUGT010000026.1, read as the reverse complement.
CAGCGCGGCGTCGAAGACGTTGTAGCAGTTGACCCATACCGCGCCGGCGTTGACCGCCTCGGCGAAGCGGTGAGCGCGACCGACGTTGCTCGTCCACACACCGGCCGCCAGACCGTAGGTGGTGTCGTTCGCGCGGCGCAACACTTCGGCTTCGTCGTCGAACGGCATCAGCGAAACCACCGGGCCGAAGATCTCCTCCCGGGCGATGGTCATGTCGTCGACGACTCCGCCGAGCACGGTCGGCTCGAGGTAGTAGCCGGGCTCGCGGGTCTGGGCACCACCGGCGATGATCTCCGCCCCGTCACTGAGCGCGCCCTCGACGAAGGTCTTGACCTTGGAGCGGTGCTGGTCGGAGATCATCGGGCCGACCAGGACGCCGCGCTCGGCACTGGGGCCGATCTTGATCTCCGGCACCCTGGCGGCGATACGAGTCTGAACCTCGTCGTAGACGTTGCGCTGCACATACAGTCGCGACCCGGCAGTGCAGGCCTCACCCTGGGCATAGAGGACGGCACCGAGCACTCCGTCGACGGCGATGTCGAGATCGGCGTCGTCGTAGATGACATTGGGGGATTTGCCGCCGAGTTCGAGCGTCAGCTTGCTCAGGTTCGATGCCGCCGCGACGACGATCCTCTTGCCGGTCTCGACCGAGCCGGTGAACGCGACCTTGTCGACCTGCGGGTGACCGGCCAACGGAGCACCGGCGTCCGCACCTGTTCCGGTGATCACGTTGACCACTCCGTCGGGCACACCGGCTTCGACGGCCAACTCTGCCAGGCGCAGCGGGGCCAGGGAGGCGAGTTCGGCGGGTTTGAGCACCACGGTGCATCCGGCGGCGAGCGCCGGAGCCAGCTTCCAGACCGCGGCGAGCGCAGCTCCGTTCCAGGGGATGATCTGCGCGACGACGCCGACCGGCTGCCGCCGGGTGTAGGAGAAGAAGTCTCCGGGGTTCTGCCGCGACAGCGGGATGGTGCGTCCCTCGAGCTTGGTGGTCCACCCGGCCATGTAGCGCAGCAGGTCGGCCATGTTCGGCAGGTCGATGTCGCGGATGAACGCGTAGGGCTTTCCGCAGTCCTGGGTGTCGATGAGGGCGATCTCGTCCGCGTTGGCCTCGACGAGGTCCGCGAAGCGGTGCAGGATCCGGGCGCGGGCCTCGGCCGGCAGCCGCCGCCACGGGCCGTCGTCGAATGCGCGGCGGGCAGCCTGCACCGCCAATTCGACATCGCGCGGGCCGCCTGCGGCGATCTCGGCGAGCTTTTCTCCGGTCGACGGGTTGAAGACGTCGACAGTGCCGCCTTCGACCGGATCCACCCACTTACCGTCGATCAGCAGTTGATGACGGCTGGGGCTGGTCTCGGACATCTTTTCTCCTTCAGGTAGAGCTGCTCGGCGAACACACGAACGCTGGCGGCGATGATGCGGCCGTGGGTGCCGCCCGGCGCGCGCGGAAGTCCTCGGGACCCGGCACGCTTACCACATACGAACGATTGTTTTCTTACGGTACCGGGTGGGCACCCATCCATGTCAACGATCGGCGCCCACCGGGAGATCAGGGGATGTTGCCGCGGTAGCGGGCCGACCGGTACGGGATCGGCCAGTCGAGCGTGTCCTCGACGCCGAGTTCCTTTGCCGCCTTGAGCGGCCACATCGGCTCGCGCAGCAGGTTCCGTCCGACGAAAACAGCGTCCGCGGCTCCGTCGACGAGGACTTGCTCGGCCTGGGAGGAGTCGGTGATCAGCCCGACGGCCGCGACCGGCAGGGATGTGTCGTTGCGAATCCGGCGAGCGAACGGCACCTGGTATCCCGGTCCCACGGTGATCTTCTGCTCCGGGGTTAGGCCACCGCTGGAGACGTCGACGAGGTCGATCCCGGAACCCTCGAGCGAGCGAATCAGTGCGACGCTGTCGTCGACGTCCCAGCCGTCCTCGGCCCAGTCGGTGGCGGAGATCCGCAGCAACAGCGGCAACTCCTCCGGCCAGACCGCGCGAACAGCGGCGATGATCTCCCGCAGCAGCCGGGCGCGGCGGTGGGGGTCTCCGCCGTAGTCGTCGGTGCGCCGGTTGGTGATCGGCGACAGGAACTGGTGGAGCAGGTATCCGTGTGCGGCGTGGATCTCGACGACCCGGAATCCTGCGGCCAGGGCACGGGTGGCGGCGTCGGCGAAGTCGGTGACCACCTTCGCGATGTCGGCGACGGTCATCTCGCGTGGCACCGCCTGGTCTCCCCAGGCGGTCGCCGAGGGACCGACCGTCTCCCAGCCGCCCTCGCTGATCGGGACGGTGCCGTCGCCCTCCCAGGGAACCTGCGCGGAGGCCTTGCGGCCGGCGTGCGCGAGTTGGATACCGGGGATCGATCCGTGCTCCGTGACGAACCGATTGATGCGGGCGAACGCCTCGAGCTGCGTGTCGTTCCACAGCCCGGTGCACTTGGGGCTGATCCGCCCTTCCGGGCTGACCCCGGTCGCCTCGGTGAGAACCAGGCCGGCCTTGCCCTTGGCGAACGAGCCGAGGTGCACGAGATGCCAGTCGTCGGGTACGCCGTCGTCGGCGGAGAATTGACACATCGGCGCCACCCAGAGACGGTTTCGGAAGGTCACACCGCGCAGGGTCAGCGGTGAGAACAGCCGCGTTCGATGAATAGTGGGTTGAGACAACACGAACTCCTAGGTCGGGGTGGTGCGGCTATTCCAGCGTCGAGCCGGCCTTCGGGCCCTCGAGGAACTTGTTGGGGGTCAGGAAGAAACACAGCACCAGTGCCCCGTTCGGCGCAGAGGCGCGGTGCTGGTTGCCCTGCGGGCGCCACGAGAAGTTCCCGACGGTGGTCTCGCCTTCCTCGTCGACGATGCTTCCTTCGAGCACCCAGGTCTGCTCGATCCGGACGTGCTCGTGCAGCGGCAGGACCGATCCGGGCTGCCAGCGGAACAGGGCGGTGAGCAGACCGCTCTCCTCATCCTTGAGCAGCACCTTGATATCGATGCCTTCGTACCCGGAAGGGCGCCAGGGCAGGGCGTCGACGTCGACGTAGCGCGAGGCCATCGGCGGAAGTGCGTTGAGTTCGTCGGCGAAGGGGGTGATCGCGGGCATGATGGTGTTTCTTTCTGTGTTGTGGTGTGCGGGTGAGCGAGTCAGAACGACCGCGGCAATCCCAGGTACTTCTCACCGATGTGGTTGCGGAGCATCTCGTTGGTCAGTGGGGCGAAGGTGTAGAGGCGGGCGTCGCGGAACAACCGCTCCATCGGGTACTCCTTGCTGAACCCGGATCCGCCCATCAGACGCATGCCGGCGTCGGTGACGGCGACCGCCGCATCGGAGGCGGCGACCTTGGCCATGGCGCTGAGAATGTCGGCGCGTTTCCCGGTGGCGGTGGCCTCGGCGGCCTGGAGCATCAGGGCCCGGGCCGACTCGATCGCGATGGCGCCGTCGACGAGCCGGTGCTGGCCGGCTTGGAAGCTGCCGACCGGACGCCCGAACACCTGACGCTGGCGGCCGTAGTCGACGGCGGCTTCCAGCGCGCCCCGCGCGATCCCGAGTGCGGCGGCGGCGGCGTTGAGTCGTTCCCCGTTGAGAGTGCCCAGCACCTGCCGGAACCCCTGGTCGACGTGCCCGAGGACGGCGGAGGCATCGATTTCGACGTTGTCGAAGGTGACCTCGCAGGTGTCCAGGCTGTGGATGGCGAAGGTATCGAGTTCCCGCACGGTGATGCCGGGAGTGTCGGTCGGGACAACGAACATGGTGATGCCGTCGATCGGCGAAGACTCAGGCGTCGAGGTCCGGGCCAGGACGATGAGATTCCTCGCGTGCTGCGGACCCGAGATCCAGGTTTTGGCGCCGTTGAGTACCCACCGGCCGCCATCGGACTTCTTTGCCCGGGTGCGCATGACGCGAGCGACGTCGGTGCCGCCGTCGGGTTCGGTCAGCGCGAAGGCGACCCGCTCGCTGCCGTCGAGGAGTGGGGCCAGGACGGTGCTGCGCTGCTGGTCGCTGCCGTACTCGGTGAGCAGTCCGACGCCCATGTACTGCACGACGAGGCACACCGCCATCGAGGTCGGGCCGGCGGCGAGCTCTTCGAGGACGATGATCTGGAGTCTCGGGTCGGCGCCGCTCGTGYCGTCGGCCTGGGCATCGAGTCCGATCAGCCCGGCCTCCCCTAGCGCCCGGTACAGCTCGAGGTCGAACGCGTTGGCATCATCGAGTTCCCTGACCCGCTGCGGGGGTGCACATCGTTCGATGATCTCTCGCACCATCTCGCGCAGATCCGCTTGCTCCGTGGTGTCCGGCAGGGTGCCGCTTCCGATCATGAGACTCCTCCGACTCGGGGTGACCGCGCCCTTCGGGATACAAAGGTGCGGCCGTCGCGCTGTGACCAGGTCACCCATCCCACAATACAAACGAACGCACGTTTTTCCAAGGGGCCGGAAGGCCATTCCGTCCACCTAGACAAACAAACACCCGTTCGTATAGCGTGTGTGATGCCCATTACAGAGGGCGTGCAGGCCGCACGGTCCCACAACGCAACCGGCCCCGCCCTCACTCGTCGTGAACTCGCGTTTCACCCGCGAAAGACGGCACCGACCATCACGAGAAAGGGTGACCATGCCTCCCACCGAGACCGCTGTCGACTGGAGTCGGCTCTGGTCGGAACCGTCGATGCTCCGCCTGCGACGTGACCGCCGAAGTTTCTTCACCGTTGCCTGGAGCGTTTTCGCGGTGGCATTCTGCGCGCTCGTCGGCTTCGCCGCCTTCGCCCCGGAGATCATCGCCAAACGCCCCGTAGCGGGTCTGAGCGTCGGGCTGATCCTGTCCCTGGCCTACGTCGCGACGGTGATGAGCCTCGGCGCCTGGTACGTGCGCCGCGCACGCCACTGGGACATCCTGGCCGCGGCCGTGCTGAGCGTGCCCGCCACCCGGGAGCGAGAGGTCGCGGACAATGTCTGACGGATTCAACACCACCGCCGTCGTCGTCACCATCCTGCTGCTGGCGACCACCTTCGTGGCGACCTACTTCGCCTCGCGCCGCACGAAGACGTCGGCGGAGTTCTGGACGGCCGGCGGCGGTATGACCGGACGCAAGAACGGCACCGCCATCGCCGGCGACTTCCTGTCCTCGGCCTCCCTGCTGGGTTACGCCGGGCTGGCCTACCTCTACGGCATGGACGGCATCGTCTACGCGATCTTCGCGTGCGGGATCTTCCTGATGGTGATGTTCCTGATCGCCGAAAAGCTGCGCAATCTGGGGCGTTTCACGTTCGCCGACGCGCTCGCCACCCGACTGCGGTCCGGTCCGGTCCGCATCGTCTCGGCGATCTCGACGCTCTTCATCTGCGTCTTCTACCTCCTCGCCCAGATGGTTGCGGGCGGCGTGCTGATGGAGGCACTCGCCGGAATCGACTTCTCCTGGGGCGTGGTGATTGCCGCGGTCCTCATGCTGACCTATGTGCTCTTCGGCGGAATGCTCGCCACGACGTGGCTGCAGATCATCAAGGCCGTGGCCCTGATGAGCGTCGTCGCGCTGCTGGTGATCCTGGTTCTCATCCGGATCGATCCCAACCCGCTCAACATCATCGAGCAGGCGGTCTCGCAGAGTAAATTCGGCGATCACTACCTGGCCACCGGCAACTCCTTCAAGGGGCCCTGGAACATCATCTCCATGGCAGTGGCCGTGACGTTGTCCGCGGTGGGCCTGCCTCATGTGCTGATGCGGTTCTTCACCGTTCCCGACGCCATCGAGGCACGCAAGTCCGCGATCTGGGCGATCAGCCTGATCGGTGGATTCAACGTCCTCATCGCGTTCCTCGGCATCTCGGCACGCGCCGCCCTCGGCGCCGGCGGGGAGGAAATCGCCGGCAAGGGCGGCAATCTCGCCCTGCCCGCCTTGACCGTCTGGCTCGGCGGCGGGGACGGCTTCGCGTCCGACCTGCTGCTGGCGCTGGTGGTCGCGGTCTCGATCGCCACGCTGCTGGCGGTATCGGCCGGCTTGGTCCTCAGCGCGTCGAGCACGATCGCCCACGACCTGTGGGCCAAGACGTTCCACCGTCCCGAAACCGAGGAAATGACGGTCGGCCGGATCGCGGCGGTGGCGTTGGTGATCGTCACCGTCGGTGTCACCCTGGCCATCGGCGGCACCCAGAACGTGACCTTCCTGGCCACGCTGGCGACCTCCACCGCGGCCAGCGCGAACTTCCCCGTCCTGATCATGACATTGCTCTGGCGGCGGATGCGTACCCTCGGCGCCGTAGTCGGGGCGCTGTCGGGTCTGCTGACGGCGCTGGCGCTGATTCTGACCGGTCCGCTGGTGTGGCCGAGTCTGGCTCCGCTGCTGTCGGATTCACTGACGACCACCGCACCCTTCCCGCTGGCCTTCCCGATCCTGCTGTCGGTGCCCGCCGGATTCCTCGGGTGCATCGTGGGCAGCTACCTCAGTCGCGAGCCCGCAAATGACGCCGCCTTCGACGAACTTCAAGTGCGAGCCCTGACCGGGGCAGGTCTGGACAAGACGAAGACCCTCGCGCACTGATCCCCTCACGGCGGCGTTCGACCGGAAGCTGTCATCTCCGGGCGAACGCCGCCGTGCATTCCCGATTGGTCGCCGAACTTCTACCGTCGCCGACCCCGACTGAAGGAGAAATGTATGTCCGTCAAGATCGTTGCGCTGATCACCTCGAAGTCCGAGCTCTCTCGCGACGAGTTCCTCCGGTACTGGAACGTCGAGCACCCCCAGTACGTATGGAAGCTCCCGGAACTCGAGCGCTACGTGCAGAACCCGGCAATCGAGCATCGCACGGAATGGGCGTACGACGGGATGGCGGAGCTGTGGTTCCCCTCCGTCGCCGCGGTGGCCCAGGCGTTCTCCTCGCCGGAGGCGGACGCCGTCCGCGAGCACGAGGAAGAGTTCATCGGGAACATCACCTGGTTCCTCGCCTCCGAGTCGGAGATCGTGCCGGTCTGAACGGCGCCGTCGAGGTCAGGGTTCGCGCAGAACGCCCTCCTGGGAGGCCGACGCGATGCGCGCACCCGCCTCGGTGGTGAAGTCGCAGGTGCACAGGCACCGGCCACCGGTCGCGATCGGACTGACCTGCCGACACAGCATCCACTCGTTCACCGAGAACGGCCGGTGGAACCACATCGCGTGGTCGATGCTGGCACCGGCGATCACCCGGTTGCCGTACCAGGAGCGCCCGTGCGGCATCAGCGCCGGGTCGAGCAGGGTCAGGTCGCTGACATATGCCAACAGGGCAGTGTGCAGAAGCGGCTCGTCCGGGACCGTGGTGGCCGCGCGCACCCAGAATTGCTGCTCGGGATTCCGGGTGCCGGCCGCGGCCAGCGCCTCAGGATGTTCGAGAAAGCGGAAATCGAAGGGGTGGGGTTGCGACCACCACTCCGGCAGCATCGCACTCTCGCCCTCGAGTTGCTCGTGCAGCGGCAACAGTTCGTCCGGTGCAGTCCCGGTCAGGGGCGGGGACCATTCGTGCTCAGGGCCGTCCTGCTCGGTGGCGAACGAGAGCTGCAGTGTCGCCAGCACATCATCGCCCTGGGTGGCGGTGACGGCGCGAGCGCTGTAGGAGCGGCCGTCTCGCAGAATCGTCACCTGATAGGCGACGGGCGCACCAGGGTCTCCACCCCGCAGGAACAGCGTATGCAGCGAATGCGGATACCGGTCGGCGGGCACGGTCGCACCGGCCGCCATCACGGCCTGYGCGAGAACCTGTCCGCCGAAGAGCCGGGGAAGTTTGCGCACCGAGGTCGGACCATCGAACCGGCTCACCCCCGCGGGGGTCACT
>NZ_JBFUGT010000025.1:0-65391 GCF_056402775.1 Rhodococcus sp. P3_B8 | reverse complement strand
CAGGAGCTGAGTGTCCTCCCCGTTCGAGGAAAGAAGCCGACCCACGAGACGTCCACGCTCGTGCTGTCGTTCCTGAGCCATAACTGCCGATTCGTCGAGATAGCCCGCGTGTACTCGAATGACGTGATACTCGACCGCCTCCCAAATCCTGACGGCTTCCTCCGTGAAGCCGGGGAGCACCTCCGGTGGCACCCTCCGCAACATGGCGGGCCAGAGGATCCGGAAGTCCATCCGCACTCCGCGCAACACGGATTCGAGTGGAACATTCTGCCGGGCTCGCCGCTGTCCGACATCCGTGGAGATTCCTTCCAGACGTTCGGGAATGGGGAGACCGCCGACCAGCCGGATCAGCAACTCGAGTGAGGCGAGAGCGGTGGCACCGAGGTCATCGTCTGTCACGACCGACGTGGGCGGTAGATAGCCGTCGATCTGGCGGACCTCCCGCAGAAAGCTGTCGACGATCTCGTCGAGGTCTTGCAGGCACATTCTGGCCGCCGTCGTCAGTGGTGAATCAGAAGCCGACGGCCCAGAACTGTGCATTGTCACATTCTAGATGCGATTGCCGTTGCTTACCTCCATTGCTTCGAGCCAGTGCTGCTCGTCACACTTGACCTCAGCAAACTCCCGCTCTCCACCAGGGAAGATTCTCGATCAGAAGGACGGTCATGCTCGATCTCAAGATCCAAAACGCCAGGATATTCACCATGGACCCGCGGCGTCCGCAGGCCACCGTCATGGGGATCCTCCACGGCAGGATCGTCGGCCTCGACGAGGAGGTCTCGGCTCTTTCCGCCCGACGTGTCGTGGACTGCCGCGGGTCGGTGGTCGTACCGGGATTTAGCGATTCCCACAATCACATGGCCTGGTTCGGACAGTCTCTTGTCGAGCTGGACCTCAGCGCGTGCACCTCCCCGGGTGAGCTGTACGGACTCGTCGCCGCGGTGGCGGCACGCCTCGGCGATGGCGAGTGGGTGGTCGGATCGGGTTACGACGACGCCGCAATGGGATCGCACCCCGACCGCCTCGAACTGGACAAAGCCGCCGGCGGGCGGCCGGTGTGGCTCAAGCACCGTTCCGGCCACATGTGCACGGTCAACACCGAAGTCCTCCGCCGTGCGGGGATACTCGACGGCACCGCGACAATTCCCGCCGGTGGCAGTGTGGTGACCCGGGAAGGGCAACTGACGGGGTTACTTCTCGAGCAGGCTCAAAAACTGGTCGGCGAACTGGTTCTTCCCTATTCGGTATCGCATCTGGCCGACGCCATCGCGCGGGCGAGTTCGGTTTATGCCGCAGAAGGCCTCACACACGTGACGGAGGCCGGTATCGGCGCCGGCTGGATCGGTCGAAGCCCAGTCGAATTGGCCGCCTATACCGAAGCGAGGAGGCGCGGAGCTCTCCAGACGCGGGTTCAACTCATGGTGTCGAGCGACGCCCTGCACACCCTTCGCGGACATGCCCTCGACGGCATCGATCTGGGCCTGGACCTCGGCATCACCACAGGATTCGGCGATGACCGTATCCGGGTCGGCGCGATGAAGATCTTCGTCGACGGCTCGCTGATCGGGCGGACCGCGGCAGTGACCGAACCGTTCTGCGATCATCACCACGATTCGGACGGATTCCAGTCGTCCGTCGAGGATATTCGGGCGAAGATTGTCGACGCACATCGCTCGGGTTGGACGGTAGCGGCGCACGCCATCGGCGACGAGGCGATCGATGTTGCGTTGGACGCCTTCGCCGACGCACAGCGACGACACCCGAGAGATGATGTGCGCCACCGCATCGAGCATGCGGCGATGGTCAGGCCAGATCAGATCAGACGCTTCGCGCAACTGCGGGTGACCCCCGTGCCGCAGATGCACTTCCTTCACGAACTCGGCGATTCGATGTTGCAAGCAGTGGGATCACGCCGCGAATCCTGGACCTACCGTCACAGGTCGTTCCTGGACGCGGGGTTACGGATCCCGGGCAGTTCCGACCGGCCCGTCGCCAGTGGTGCACCGCTACTCGGAATGCAGTCCATGGTACTGCGAAAAACCATGGGCGGCCGCGTCATCGGCCCCGAAGAGACGGTCACCGCCGACGAAGCCTTACACGCCTACACCGTCGACGCCGCGTGGGCCGCAGGCGAGGAACATCGACGCGGCCGCCTCGGGGCGGGAATGCTCGCCGACATCGTCGTCCTGTCCCACCACCCGGCCGAAGTCCCGCCGCAGAACATCAGCACGATCGACGTCATCGCCACCATCGTCGGAGGAGACATCGTCCACGGCGGCGAATCGCTGGAGGCCGGGTCGGTGCAGACTCCGGCACCGATGGCGTATTCGCGTTCGTAACCGATCGACGGACCTCACACCACCACACCACAACGGATACCCGGAGACCTCCATGAAATCTGCGAGCGCAGAACCCACCGTCGAGGCACACTCGGAATTGCCGGCTCCACATGCTGATCACGCGGGACGTGTCGCGCGGGCAGCATTCGTCGGGAACCTTCTCGAATGCTACGACTACTTTCTGTTCGGCACAGCTGCCGCCATCGTCTTCAATAGGCTGTACTTCACGACACTCGATCCGACGGCCGCGACCCTGGCTGCCTTCGCGACCTTCGGCGCCGGTTTCGCCGCCCGCCCGATCGGCGCCGCCTTCTTCGGTTACATCGGTGACAAGATCGGTCGACGGCCCGCCTTGCTCACCACTGTCGTTCTGATAGGGATCGCGACCGGCCTCGTCGGGTGCTTACCCAGTTACGCCAGTATCGGGATCGCGGCGCCGATCGTGCTTGCCGTCCTTCGGTTGCTGCAAGGATTCGCCCTGGGTGGTGAATGGGGTGGGGCGGTGACGATGGCCGTCGAACACGCACCCGTCGACAAGCGCGGCCGTTATGCGGCGTTGGTTCAGCTCGGGTCACCGTTCGGAACATTGATGTCGTCCGGAGCTTTCTCGGTGGTCCTGCTGCTTCCGCCCGATTCCTTCGACAGCTGGGGTTGGCGACTCCCCTTTCTCGCCGCGTTTCCTCTGCTCGGTGTGGCCCTCTACATCCGATTGAAGATGGAGGAGTCGCCGATCTTCAAGAAGGTCACCGAACTCGAGGAACGCGCCGGAGTTCCCCTGCTGGAGCTGATTCGCACCTCGTGGGGTCGCCTCCTGGTCGCCCTCGCGGGTTCCCTGCTCGGTGTCGGTGGTTTCTATTTGATGACTACGTTCGTGGTGAGCTACGGAGTTGGCACTCTGGGCCTCGAACGCCAGTTGATGGTGAATGCGACCCTGATCGCCGCCGGCGTTCAAATCGTCGCCCTCCTCGTTGCCGGACGTGTCGCGGAACGCTATGGTCCGGGCCGTCTGACCGTGTGGGGCGGCCTCAGCACCGCCGCTGCGGCGTTTCCCCTGTTCTGGATGATCGACACCAAGAATCCCGTAGCGGTTGTCTTTGCCGTGTCGCTGGCCATCGCGTTCATCTCGATCGCGTACGCCGTGAACGGCTCGCTGCTGACCGAACTGTTCCCACCCAACGTTCGCTACACCGGAGTCGCGTTGGGATACAACCTCGCCGGAGTGATCAGCGGCTTCCTGCCCTTCATCGGCGTCGCACTTCTGGATGCCTCGGGGGGCGCGTCGTGGCCTATCTGCGTTCTCCTCGCCGCCATTGCGATCACCACAGCGATCGGGGGGCACCTCGGCGCCAGGATGCGCCTGAAGGATCACGACATCGCCGAATAGTCCGGCGTAAGAAGATATTCCACCCCAGCAACGACCGTTCGCCCCGTGGCGTGGGTCCAATAACCCGAGTTCAGGAGAAGTCCACAATGACCATGACAGACGGGTTCGCGCAGCGGCCAGTCGAGAGCGCGCTCTGGGCCCCGTTCGCGCCGATGCATTCCGTACGGCAGTCCCGAACCACAATCGTTCGAGCCGACGACGTGTGGGTGTGGGACACCGATGGCCAACGATACTTCGACGGCACCGCTAGTTTGTGGTATTCCAATGTCGGACATGGTCGTACCGAGATCGTGGACGCGGTCACCCGCCAACTCCGCGCCCTCGATGCGTACCAGTGCTTCGGAGACTTCGCGAACGAACCGGCACTCCGGCTGGCCAACGAGATCGCACAACACGCCCCGATGGACGGTGGCAAAGTCTTCTTCACCAGCGGCGGCGGGGACTCGATCGACACTGCAGCGAAAATGGCCCGCGCCTACTTCGCCGCCATCKGGCAGCCGGAGCGCACAGTGCTGTTGCACCGCGAGCACAGTTACCACGGCACTCACGGGTTCGGCACGGCCCTTGCCGGCATTCCGGGCAATCGGGTCGGCGCACCATTCGCGCCGAACGTCACACAGGTACCGCACTTCGACGCGGCAGCCCTGGACCGCGCCATCGTCGAGCACGGACCCGAGCGGGTCGCGGCCTTCTTCTGCGAGCCGGTGATCGGTGCCGGCGGCGTGCTGGTGCCGCCCACCGGATACATCGAAGCGGCCGCCGCAGTGTGCCGCCGGCACGGTGTGCTCTTCGTTGCCGACGCAGTGATCTGCGGATTCGGTCGGCTCGGCAACTGGTTCGGGATCGAGCGGTTCGGCGTGCGCCCGGACCTCGTGGTCTTCGCCAAAGGCGTTACCAGCGGATATCAGCCACTCGGGGGTGTCGTAGCGGCCGGTCATGTCGCGGAACCGTTTTGGGACGAGTCGGGAACCATCCTGCGGCACGGCCAAACCTATGCCGGGCACCCTGCCGCCTGCGCCGCCGGGATTGCCAACATCGAAATCCTCGAGCGTGACGGCCTGCTGCAGCGCTCACTGAAGCTGGAGGGCCCGCTGGCCGAGCGGCTCGATTCGCTCACCGACCATCCACTCGTCGACCACGCTCGCGGGGGAACCGGATTCATGGGAGCCCTCGAACTCGACCCCGGCTATCTCGCTGCCACACCGGGGCTGCCCGGCCAACTGATGCAGGCAGTGCGCAGGCACGGCGTGCTCATCCGACCCATGGGGTCTGCACTGGGCTTCTCGCCGCCACTGACAGCCACCGAAGAGCACCTCGACTTTGTGACCGACGCGGTCCGAGCCGGCCTCGACGACATCCACCGAACCACCTGACCGCACGAACATGAGCGTGTTTCCCCACGCCATGAGGTCACCATCGACCTGCAGCTACCCGACCAACTCGTTTATGGAGGACAGATGATCGACCACGCACACACACTCGAGACGTTCCGGATGTGGATCGACGGCAAACCGGTCGACGCACTCACCGGCGCGACATTCGAATCACAGAACCCCTACACCGGCCGTCCGTGGGCAGTCCTGGCCGACGGTGGCAGCGACGACGTGGACGCTGCCGTCAGTGCGGCGCGCGCGGCGCTCGACGGCGAGTGGGGCTCGACCACCGGATTCACTCGCGCGGCTCTCCTGCGCCGAGTCGGCGACCTGATCACCGCCAATGCTGAGCGGCTCGCCCGGCTCGAGGTCAACGACTCAGGCAAGCTGTATCGGGAAATGCTCGGCCAGATGAACGGCCTCGGATCTTGGTTCCACTATTACGCAGGTCTGGCCGACAAGATCGAAGGGAGACAGATCCCTTCACCGAATCCGAACTATCTCGTCTACACCCGTCGTGAGCCGATCGGCGTCATCGCAGCGATCACCCCGTGGAACTCGCCGCTGATGCTCCTGACGTGGAAGCTCGCACCCGCCTTGGCGGCCGGCTGCAGCTTCGTGATCAAGCCGTCCGAGCATGCACCCGCCTCCACCGTCGCGTTCGCCGAACTGTTCGACCAGGCAGGATTCCCGCCCGGCGTGATCAACGTCGTCACCGGTTCCTCCGCGCGGACCGGAGCGGCGCTCGCCGGTCACCCCGGCGTCGACAAGGTTGCTTTCACCGGTGCCACCTCGACCGGTCGGCGCGTCGCGCTCGCCGCCGCGGAGAACCTCAACCCGGTGACTCTCGAACTCGGTGGTAAGTCCCCGCACATCGTCTTTCCCGATGCCGACCTCCCCGCCGCCGCGAACGGCATCATTTCCGGGATCTTCGCCGCAACCGGACAGACCTGCATGGCCGGATCCCGCCTCATCGTCCACGAGTCCGTCCACGACGAGCTGATCCGCCTGATTACCGACCGCGCCGCGACCATCAAGCTCGGCGACCCCAACGACCCGGCGACCGAGATGGGGCCCGTCGCCAACGCACCCCAGTACGAGAAGGTTCTGCACTACCTGCGAACCGCCCAGAACGAGGGTGCCACCGTCGCCTACGGCGGCACGGCCGAACATTCCCTCGGCGGCTACTTCGTCAAGCCGACGGTGCTCACCGGCGTCGGCCCCGAGTCGACGATCGTCCGTGAGGAAGTGTTCGGACCTGTCCTGTCCGCCTACACATTCAGCCACGAGAACGAGGCGATCGGGCTCGCCAACGACACGCCGTTCGGCCTCGCAGGAGCCGTATGGACCACAGATGTTCATCGCGCCCACCGCGTCGCCGCCAAGGTCCGCGCAGGCACGGTGTGGATCAACGCCTACCGCACCGTCGCGCCGAGCGTACCCTTCGGCGGCTACGGCCAGAGCGGAATAGGCCGTGAAAACGGAGCCGAGGCCATCGACGCGTACACCGAGACCAAGGCAGTCTGGGTCGAGCTCTCAGGAGGCACCCGGGATCCATTCGTACTCGGATAGCGACGAACTCAGCGAACAACGCGACTATCGATGTGATGCATACCACACTCCTCCTGTGTCACGGTCGCCGCCGTGGCGGTGTCCAAGAGGTATCGGGGCGATCTGATCGGAGGTGGCTGTGTTGGCGCAGGTGCTGGTTGTCGGTGCGGGCTACGCCGGCCTCATGGCCGCGAATCGGCTCGCGGCCGCGGGACAGTCGGGCGTGAGTGTCACAGTGGTCAATCCTCGGCCGGAATTCGTGGAGCGTGTCTGGTTGCACGAGCACGCGGTGGGTGTGTCGAGCGCGGTGCGGCCGCTGAGCGGACTATTGCGCCGTGATGTGCGATTGCGGGTGGCCTCGGTCGCCACGATCGCTGAGCGTTCGGTGCAAACTCGACGACGGTGGTGCACTCGATTTCGACCATCTGCTGTACGCGGTGGGAAGTACGGCTGCCCGACGTTTGACCGGGTCCGAGAATGCGCACAGTGTCGCCGACCTCGACGGCGCCGAGTCGCTGCGCCTGCGACTGCGGCACCTGCCGGCGGGGGCGCGTGTCGTGTGATCGGTGGCGGACTGACCGGGATCGAGACTTCCGCCGAAATCGCCTACAGGTACCCGACTCTGGATGTCGATCTGATGTCGCAGGCGGTCGCAGCACGGCTGCCCGAGTCGAGCCGAGTGAGAATCGAACGCCAACTCGCGAACGCCGGCGTTCGACTGCGTACCGGACCGCGCGTTTCCGGAGTCCGCCCCGACGCCGTCGAGACCGACGCCGGCCGGCTGCCCAGCGATTGCACGGTATGGGCGGGCTCGTTCGACGTGCCGGACCTGGCGCAGCGCAGCGGCCTCCCGGTGCCTCCGACGGCCGCCTGCGCGTCGACGATTCCCTGGTGTGCGAGGAACATCGGTGGATCGTCGGTATCGGTGACGCCGTCCCGGCAGATCGGGGATCATCTGCGGATGAGCTGTCAAGCGGCGATACCCCTGGGCACTCACGGCGCTGATACGGTGCTCGCGTTGATACGGGGTTAATAACCGGTGCCGGTGTCGATCGGTATGGCCGGACAGGCGATCAGCCTCGGGCGGCACGACGGGGTCATTCTGGCCACGCACCGGGACGACACCGCGCGAGGGTTCGCGTTGTCCGGACAGTTGGCGGCGATGGTCAAGGAACGGGGTTTGCCGCTTCACCATCGCGTCGATGCGGGTCCCGCGGGCATACCGGTGGCTTCCCGGCCCGTCACCGACCGTGCCCGCGCCGACCCCGACGTCCGCCCGATGAGCGAGCCCGGCGAGCCGACTGCGTTCGACCAGCTACGGCCGCTGCTGTTCACGATCGCCTACGAGATCCTCGGAAGTGCAGCGGACGCCGAAGATATGTTGCAGGACAGCTACCTTCGGTCGCTGCCGGCGGCACCGAGTCAGCGGCTCGGGGACAGTGTTGTCATGCGATTGACTGACCGTATCCGCCACACTCCTGCCCATTCGATCTCGCTGACCGCGCCGTTGACGATGCGCGGCACCGCAATGCCACAGAGATCGCCGAGCACCGCGCGGATGAGCGCCCCGTGTGTAATGACCACGATCCGGCATCCGGGATGCATCTCGACGATCGCATCGAGGGCGCGGCGTCCACGTGCAGAAACCGCCTCGAGGGGCTCGAGGTCGGGGAAGTCGCAGTCGGGCCATCGCTGCTCGGCGTCCGCCCGGGTCAGCCCTTCGGCGGCACCGTAGCTTCGTTCGATGAGGTCGGAATATGTTCTTGCGATACCGTTTCCGAGGTGCGCGGCGATGATCCTGCCGGTGTCGATCGCGCGCGAGAGCGGGGAGGTGACCACCGTATCCCACGCATCGGCTCCGAGCATCCGCGCGGCATCGCGGGCCTGCGCGCGGCCGACGTCGTCGAGCGGTGTGTCGGTGTGGCCTTGCAGCAGCCCCCGCCGGTTCCAGTCGGTGCGGCCGTGGCGCACCAGCGCCAATCGGGTCGTCTGGCTCATCGCGACGTACTTGCCAGCGCTGCCGCACCGAGAGCGGGTGCGGCGACCTGCGTCGGGTCCGGGTAGAACAGGGCTCGGCGAATCGTCAGCCCGACGCGGTCGCCGACCACCGGCCGGGTGCCGCGTACCGCACAACGGAATTGCGCACCGTCGCAGGATACGACGACGTCGCTCGCGTCACGCCCGAACAGAGACGACATGACGATCCCCTGCGTGGTACCGACGTTCTCCACCGTCGTCACCGCGATGTCGGTGGGCAGCACGGCGAGCGTGCCCACGCCGGACGACGTGTCGGCCAGCCGATCCCGCCCCACGTGAACGGTGCCGTCGGCGCTCGAGAACCCGTTGTCGGACACGGTGCCGTGCAATAGGTTCGCGTCCGAGAGGAATTTCGCGACGAATGCCGAGCGCGGTCGCTGCACCAGTTCCTCCGGTGTGCCGACCTGCTGAATCTGCCCGCTGTCGAGCACGACGACCCGATCGGCCAGGGCGAGGGCCTCGGCGCGGTCGTGCGTGACGTGCACGACTGTCAGGTTCTGCGTGCGGGTGAGGGTGCGCAGTTCCAGACGTAACCGATCGCGCAGCGGTTCGTCCAACGCAGACAGCGCCTCGTCGAGCAGCAACGCGCGCGGCTGTGCCACCAGTGCCCTGGCGAGCGCGACGCGCTGGCGCTGACCACCGGACAGGGTCGCCGGATCGCGCTTCGCCAACCCGGGCAGCCCCACCAGCTCGAGCACTTCGGCGACCCGCTCGGCCCGCCGGGCGCGCGGCACCTTCCCGACCTCGAGCGGGT
The DNA here is from genome assembly GCF_056402775.1 of Rhodococcus sp. P3_B8. Taxonomy (NCBI): domain Bacteria; kingdom Bacillati; phylum Actinomycetota; class Actinomycetes; order Mycobacteriales; family Nocardiaceae; genus Rhodococcus; species Rhodococcus sp. P3_B8. The sequence continues at coordinate 55,953 of NZ_JBFUGT010000025.1, read as the reverse complement.
ACGCAACGTTGCGCCCGACGCTGCGGTGCGGCCAGATCGCATGCTGCTGGAAGACCATTCCCAGTTTGCGCTTTTCCGGGGGCACGGTGTGTGCGCCGTCGGCGACGACCTCGTCGCCCAGGCGCACGAGGCCGGCGGTGGGGGCGAGAAAACCGGCGACGGTCCGCAGCAGGGTGGTCTTACCCGAACCTGACGGTCCGACGAGCGCGACGAACTCGCCATCACGCACGTCCAGGTCGATACCGGACAGTCCCACGGTGCCGTCGGGGTAGTGAAGGTCGACACCGGTGAGGGTGATCGCGGACATGACGATGACTTCCGATCTGTGAAATGGGTCAAAAGCGCCCGGCGCGGCTGCCCGCGAGCAGGCCGATACCCGCGATGCCGACGAGCGCGACGAGCAGGGACAGCGCGGACGCGGCGTTGTAGTCGCCGGCCTGCTGCAGGTTGAAGATGGACACCCCCAGGGTCTGGGTGCCCGGTGCCACAAGCAGCACCGACATGGTCAGCTCGCGCACCGCGGTCAACGCCACCAGCATGCCGCCTGTCGTCGCGGCCGGCACCGTCATCGCCCACGGCACGTCCCGTAACGACCGCAGGCGGGACGCACCGGACGCGCGCGCAGCCTCTTCCAGCGAGGTGGGGGTGGTGGACAACGGCGCACGCACCGCTTGCACGACGATCGCCAGGAATGCGGTGACGTACGCGCACAGGATCACCCAGCGTGTGTCGAACAAGCTCGTGTAGCGGCCGACGATCAGCCAGCCCACAGCGATGACCAGCCCGGGCACGGCCTGCGGCAGCATCGTGAGCAGATCCAGGCTCGTGTTGTCCCGCGCACGGGTGCGGGTGGTGAGCACTCCGACGACCAGCCCGGCGACCGCGCACACGATTCCCGCACCGACGGCGAGGAAGAGGGAGTTCTGTACGCCGACCAGGGTTCCCGGCGCGGTCACCGCTGCCACGATGCTGTCGAGTGTCAAATTGTCCAAGGTCAACGGCACGCCGGGCGCGGGGAGGAGCGCCTGGGACGCCAGCGCGAGGATCGGGAGTCCCGTCAGCGCGAGACCCACGGCCCAGGCCACTGCACCGGACAGGATCCGGACACCGCCGAGCGGCAGCAGTTGCGGGGCGGTGACCGGGCCGTCGAGTTGCCGGCTGCGCCGAGACAGTCGCCGATCGACGACCACCGCGAGTACGGCGAGCAGCAGCAGCACGATCCCGATGGTGGAGACCACCTCGAGCGGCCGGTCCACCGTGCCGGACTGGATGTAGCGGTACACCATCGTCGACAACGTCACGTACCGGTCCGGCAGCCCGATCAGGGCGGGAATCCCGAAGTCGGCCAGGTTCGACACCGCCGTGAGGGTGAACGCGGCGAGAAGGGCGGGCCGCAGCAGCGGCAGCGTCACGGTGCGCATCGCGTGCACAGGTGAGGCACCGCCGATGCGGGCGATCTGTTCGAGGTCGCCGGGCACCCTCCGCAACGCCGCCGCGACGATCAGGTACGCCATCGGGTACGAGTGCACCGTCAGCAGGAACACGACGCCGTCGCCGCCGTAGATGTTCCACAGCGGACCACCGAACCGTTCGGACCAGACCCGGTTCACCATTCCGCTCGGGCCGAGAAGGCCGGTCCACGCAATCGCCCCGACGAAGGGCGGGATCAGCAGCGGCGACAACAGAATCAGGCGCAGAATACCGCGCCCGGGCAGATCGGTGCGGTCGAGCAGCAACGCCATCACGGTCGCGAGAACCACCGCGAACACCGCCGACAGACCGGCCGACACCACGCTGTGGGTCGCGGCGCCGACGATATCGTCGTCGATCAGCTGTCCGATGTGGTTGCCGCCGAAGCCGAGTGACACGACAGTGGCGAGCGGCGCGACGATCACCGCCGCGACGAACAACCACACCGCCACCCGCACGGCGCCGACGGGCTCGAACCGCCGCCCGGGCAGGGCTCGGGCGGCGGGAGAAGATTCGGTGCTAACCGACGAGGCCATTGAACTTCCGGACTGCCTCGTCCTGGATCTGCGCGATCTTCTGCAGATCCGGGGTGAGCAGCGCGAGTTCGGACAGTGCCGGTGCTCCGTCGGGGGTGCCGACGTCGCCGCGCACCGGCAAATACTGCTGCTCGACGGCCAGTTCCTGACCCTGCTTGCTCACGAGGAAGTCGACGAACTTACGTGCCGCCTCGGCGGCGTCCGAGTCGGTGAAGATGCCTGCCGGCTGCGAGATGTAGGGAATGCCGTCCGTGGGATAGGCCAGCCCGATCGGAGACCCCTTCGCCGCCAGTTCCCGCACCAGGTAGTCGACGACGATGCCCACCGGCTGCGTTCCGGCCGCGACGGCCTGCCCGACCGGTCCATTACTTTCGGCGACCACCGGTTCGTTCGCGGCCAGTGCCTCGAGCCAGCTCTCGCCGAGTTCGGGGGTGCTGAGCCACACCGCGGTGTTGAAGGCGGCGGCACCGGACACATCGGGGTTCGGCAGCGTGATCTTGCCGAGGTACTTCGGGTCGGCCAAGTCCTTCCACGAGGTGGGAGGCGCGTCGACCGCCGCGGTGTTGTACGCGATCACCGTCGGGATGATGCGGGTGCCCACGTAGAAGCCGTCGGGGTCGACGACGTCCGGGTTCAGTGCGTCCACGTCGGCGGGGGTGTACTGCTGCAGGAGCCCTTCGGCCTTGTAGCCCTCGAAGGTCGGGGCGTCGGCGGCGAGCAGCACGTCGGCGCCGATCGTGCCGGTTGTGCGCTCGGCCTCGATGCGGGCGGTGAGGTCGCCGGTGCCCGCGCGGAACACCTCGACGTCGATGCCCGTCTCCTCGGTGAACGCGGCGACGAGCGCATCGATCTTGGCCTGCGGTTCGGAGGTGTACACCGTCAGAGTCTGGGCGTCGCCGCTCGCGGCGGTGCCGGTCTGTTCGGCGTCGGATGCGGCGGGCTCGGAGCACGCGGCGAGGGTGAGCACGGCGACGGTGCCGAGCGCGGCGACCGATATGCGGCGGGACAGGGATTTCACAAGTTTCTCCTGGTCGAAAGGGGTGGGTATCGATGGGATGAGGAGTTCGGGTCAGGGCGCGGCGGCGGTGAGGGTGGGGCTCGACCTGAACAGCACGTCGGGGGTGTGCAGGGGAATAGGCAGCGCGCTCACCCCGTGCCGTGAGCAGCGGACTATCGAATACGTCGGGGCATCGAACCCGACGACGGTGTCGGCGGACGTCCCGATGTCCTGCAGGTAGGCGAGCGAACCACCCACCCACAACGGGATCCCGGCGAACATCCCACTCATCGGGTGGTGGAAATGGCCGGCGAGGATCGCCATGACGTCGGAGCCGTCGAGCGCCGCGGCCAGTTCATCCGGGGCCGCCAGTTCACGTCCGGCGAGTGTGGCCGCCGGTGACGGTACCGGTGGGTGGTGCAGGGCCAGGATCGTGCCGTTCGGTGCGGGCGAGCCAAGCTCGGCGCGCAGCCGGTCCAGGTCCTCCCGCGACACCGATCCGGCCGCGGTGTCGAGCCCGATCACCCGGAATCCGTGCACGTGTTCTATCGGGTTTCGCCCGAAAACCGTTGTGAAGCTCGCTGGTTCGTCGTGGTTTCCGGGGACGACGACCACCGGGCATCCGAGCCGGGCGCGCAACTCGGCGAACGCCGCGGCGAGGGCCGGGTAGGTCGAGGATTCACCGTGGTGCGACAGGTCTCCGGTGACCACGACGACGTCCGGACGCAGCATCGACGATTCCACGCGCTCGGCGACCTGCCGCACCCGGGCGGTGCCGTCGACCTGTGTGTAGAGCGGTGCGGCGGCGGTGGCGTGCACGTCGCTCAGGTGCAGCACCGTGAGTTCGGTGGTGTCGAGCAATCGCATGCGCAGCGCCTCGAAGTCGGGCTCCGTGAACCCGTGGGCACGAAGATAGTTCGTGACTGTTTCGTACCGGCTGCGGACGTGAGCGAGGGCGGCGGCCATCGCCGGCGGTGGCGAATCCAGGTGGAGTTCGAGTGCCCGGGCGTAGTCGGCGGGGTCGAGTGAAAGCCCCGCCAACAGTCGCCGCACCGGTTCCTCACGGTGGGGTCGCACCTGCGTTCCCGACCGGGCGTAGTCGTCGAGGATCACCGCGTGCGGAACGCCCACTGCCGCGAGAGCCAGGGCGACGACCAGTCCCGTGCGGTCCTTACCTGCGGTGCAGTGCACCAAGACCGGGGCGGGGGCGTAGGCGAGGGCGCGTAGCGCCTCCGTGAGGGCGCCGCCACGTTCGTCGAGCAGTGTCCGGTAGACGACGGCGATGTCCCCGATCTGCGGCGGACCCGTGCGCGGGTCGTACAGCGGATGGTGCGCCACCGACCAGTCGCCCGTCGTATCCGCGGTGGCACGTTCGGTGACGTCGCGCAGGTCTATCACCGTGCGGATACCACACGCGCGCAAACTGTTCCGACCTTCGTCGCGAAGGTGATCGAGCGCTGCGGAGCGGAACAGTACGCCCGGTGAGAGGCCGGGTCCCGCGACCGCCCGCACATTGAATGTGCCGGCAACCTCCATCGCCTCCACGATCCACCTTTCACCACTCAACGTTCCATTCGTTCCGGAACGGCGTTCCGTCGGTGACATCGTGTGGGGCGGGATTGAACGGGTGGGACCGCGTCGCCCAACAGTCGGTGGCGGGAACGCTAACAGTCAGAGGGGTTCCGAGTGTCGCAACCGCACGTACGATGCGGTTCATCGGGAAGTGAATCGCTGAGCGCGTCAGCGACGACGTCGCGCGCCCCGGTGTCCACCGCACCCCGCTCGGGATGGCCCAGCACCGCACGTTGCAGGGCATACAGGATCGTGAACTGGCTGATCCTCGCCGAGAACGAATCCGCCTCGTTCTCGTGCAGACCTGCTCCTGCCCACAAGACGTGCTCGGAGATACGGGTCAGCGGGGTATTGGAGTAACTCGTGATCGCTATTACCGACGCGTTCCGTTCACGCGCCGCCGCGCACGCCCTCAACGTGTGGGTGTTCGCGCCGGAGTAGCTGACCGCGAGACACACATCCTCGGCGTTCAGCAACCGCGCCGAGAACTGCTGCCCGAGGATGTCGAGCGGCGCCTCCACACTGCGACCTGCGGTGGTGAAACGTAACGCCGCGTCCTGGATCGGTGGGGACGAGAAGCCGTTACCCACCATCAGGATCCGTCGGGCCCGGACGATCAGGTCCACGACGACCGCGAATCCGGCGGCATCGATCGTCGCGTGGGTCGCGGTGAGCGCCTCGGTGGCAGCCCCGAACGCCGCGTCCACCGGGGTAGCCGCCTGATGCTCGGGGTCCGTTGTGACGCGGGCCAGTTCGAGCCGGAGATGCTGAAATCCACGAAATCCCAGTCTCTGACATGCGCGCACCACAGTAGCCGGGGACGTGCCCGATGCCGCCGCGAGTTCCGCCGTCGACAGCTCGACCACCGCCGCCGGCTCAGCGAGTACAGCCCGCGCGACTCGCTGTTCACCGGGGCCGAGTGTGGCCAGACCGGCACGCAGCCGGGCGAGAGTGGCGCTCGAACGCCACGGGTCGGCGAAGGAATGCGACATGTCGGCTGCTGTCCTGTTCGTCCCCACGCCGGTGGACTCCGGCGGTGTCAGGATCGTCAGGGTAGCCACCATTGCACGGCTGTCGACGAGGGGCGGCGCCGATTCACCACGGCGTCATCGAACGGTTGCACACCGTCCATCGGCTCGCCACCGGTGACGATCGGATTTCACAGTCCGGGTGGGTGAGGGGTGGGGCATCGACGCCGTGTGCTGCGTTCAGAGCCTTCGGGCAGCGCGCGAGGGGGACACTCCGCGACACTAGTGCGGGCGCGTCTGGCCAAGGAACGTCTCCGGGATGGACGGCCATTCGGGCTGCCAGCGGCCGCGGCGTTGATCGTCGGCGATTTCGGTGAGGAGACCGGTGACGGGTTCGCCGCCGTCGGCCACCAGGCGGGGCAGTCCGTATTCGGCGCAGTCGGCGGTAACGGGAATGAGGACCCGTTTCGCGTCCACGGCCCTTCCCGCGGCGGCCAGGCACCGGGCGTGCAGAATCCTGGCCTCGAGGAGGGCCCGCGGTCGCCGCGCTGTTTCGAGTGCCCGTACCACCGCTTCCACACGGGCACAGGCATGGTCGTAGGCGTGAGCGGTCACGAGCAGCCGGATCTGGGAATCTTCGTCGATTTCGGTTGTTCGTGTGCTGATCGCGGCTGGCGCGCTCGAGTCGGCGGCGGAGAAACTCGGCGAACAGATGGTGATAACGGAACCAGTCGCGGTCGTCGTCGAGGCTGCGCAGGAAAAGATCCCGCTCTTCGACCTCCTCGAGCAGCGCCTGCCCGCGGGTCGCGTCGGCAAGGACCCCCGCGAGGTCGCCGCTGATTTGTTCCGGAACCGCAGTGACCATCAGGAAGTCGAGAAGTTCGGTGGAGGAGGAGAGGTAGCGAAACTGGTCTCGGCCCGTGGGCCGGCGGAGCACTGGCCATCGGCGGGCGGATCGGTCACGATCGACGGGTGGACCGCACCGCCAGACTCGCCCTCGCCGTCGACCGGCAGGGCGGACGATGCCTGTGGTGCGGTCGTCGTTTCGGACCGTTGATTCCCCCGACCACCGAACACCTCGTGCCACGACTGAAGGGCGGGCCCAGCATCGCAGCCAACGAGGCCGCCGCCTGCCCGCGCTGCAATGCGGACCGCGGCCACACCGGTCCGGTCGACTGGCTCGCGCAATGCCGAAGCCGACACGGTTGGGCCCCGCAGGCAAGCCTGCTCGCGACCCTCCTGAACGCGTTGGACGTCGAACTCGACCACGTGGGTGGGCATCGCCGCGCCAAGCGGTACCTGTCCGGCCAACTGCGGCGCTGCCGGAGCGGCCGGTGATGTGCGCGAGACAGTGATGGCGGCCTGTGTGGCTGCGCCCGGGGCCGGGCACTCTCCAGTATGGGATCGAACGCAGGCCGCCCCGCCGGCTCGACGGCCGCTGCTCTCGGTGGTCGCCTGATGAAACTGGTCGGAGACCGCGACGCCGCCCGGTTCTCGTGCGAGATATCCCGAGTGTCCGCCGAACCGCACCCCGTCGGAGAGCGGTCGCTCTACGGCGATCTGCTCGCCTGGGTTGTCGATTCCATCGTCGGAGTGGTGATCGCGCGCCTGGGCGCCGCAGGCCCGGGAGAGAGGTTCATCCTCGACCTGCGCTTCACGGACGGCGGGTACGTCGACGTCGATGCCCTTCCGGCATCGGCGCGGTGGGTGCTGCGGACGGTGTCGGCCTTCCTCGCCGAGGATCACGAAGAGGTGCAGCGGTCGCTCACCGCCGCCGAACAGCAATTCGACCTCACCATGCGCGCGGAAACCCTGGCCGACGCACTCATCTGGCTCGACTTCGTTCTCGAGGTCGACCTTCCCGACCCACCGGACGTCACCACCACATAGGTAGGGACACCTGGTCGGGAGCGGTTCCTGCGGGATGTCGGCCGCCAGTCAGCCCGGTGCCCCCGGCTGGGTGTCGGAGTGCTCGTGTGCGGTCAGGAGTAGGTGGTCGAACCGGGCGCGAAACGATTCGGGGAGGGTCGCCTCGGCGGCGAGGGCGTCGACGAAGCGCTGGGCGAGGGTGTGAAGTTTGGTGTTGCTCTCCTGTGAGCGCCAGGTGAGGATGCCGAAGGCACGCTCGGAGGAGATGCCGTAGACGAGCATGAGTGCACCCTTGGCCTGCTCGATCACCGCCCGCGATTGTTCGAGTTCGGCGACGGCCTCGGTGAGCGCCGCGTTGAACTCGCGGAGGTCGGTCTCCAACGTTTCGGTGACGTCGATGTAGTAACCCGAGGTGCCGATGACCTGGCCCTTCTCGTCGAGCAGCTGATCGCCGACCACGATGACGTGGTGGATGCGGCGGTCGGTGTCGATGATGCGGTGCTTGCTGCTGAACGGCTCACCCGCGTGGATCATCCTGTCGAAGAGTGCGGCGACCTGCGCATGATCGTCCGGATGCTTGTGGGAGAGCATCAGTTCGGTGGTGGGGGTGATCTCGCCCGGGTGGTAGCCGTGCATCCGAGCGACGGGATCGGACCATTCCCAGCGCTCGCCGTCGAGGTAGAACCGGAAACTTCCGCCCTGTGGGGGAGCGTTCGAGCCGAGGAGCTCATGACTGTCCACGACGACACCCACAGCCGGCCGTGCTCGACCACCCTCGCCTCGACACCACTGTCACAGTATGCCGAGAACTGACATCCGAATGCGCAGAAATCAGCTGCCCGCACTACTGCCTACTCGCTCAGTTCGGGCCCTGGGTGTGTTTGCCCTCCGTCGGCGACGTGACGGTTGCCGGTTCCGTGGTCATCGGAGTGCGGCCCGCAGCTTCCCCTAGTGACACTCCATTCGCGGGGGTGTTCGTGTCGGTGCCACGGTGGGTGGCCTTCTTCGCCAGTKCGCCGRCCTTSTGCTGCACCTKCGGSGCCWTGTCYTTYASGGYCTCCGTSGCSYCGCYCACCTTCTCCTGCACGGTGRGGTTGTGCCAGAGTTCGACGGACTGATGCCTCATCTTCTCGTAGGTCTGCCGGCCGGACCGAGTGCCCAGGACGAACCCCGCGGCCGCGCCAGCTGCGAAGATCAACGCTTTCTGCATGACATCTCCTGATTGTTGTGGGGCACGAGCGGTCGGCCGAATCATCGTCCGAACGCCCTCCTGCACAGCTTGCCCTCAACTGCCGAACCCAAACCGCGCCGGCGACGACCTCCGAACTCACCCACATCTCATCTGCACGTAACCTACGGTGGCGTAACTTGCCGTAGCGTTAGGTCATGGCGATTTCGGATGTCAAGATGTACACCCACCTGAGCGAGGCCGATGTAGAAGCGCTCGGGATCGAGTTCGACGCGATCCGGCGAGACATCGAAGCCTCGCGCGGGGAGAGTGATGCCCGGTACATCAGAAACGCGATCCGACTGCAGCGGTCGCTCGAAATCGGTGGGCGCGCAATGCTGTTCGCGAGCCTGTTTCCGCCGGCATGGCTCGCGGGCACCGCGATGCTCGGCACCGCCAAGATCATCGAGAACATGGAACTCGGTCACAACGTGTTGCATGGTCAGTGGGATTGGATGAACGATCCGGAGATCCACTCGTCGTTCTGGGAGTGGGACATCGTCGGCCTGTCGGAGCATTGGAAGCAGACCCACAACTACGTTCACCACAAGTACACCAATGTGCTGGGGATGGATGACGACGTGGGCTACGGCATGCTGCGGGTCACTCGCGATCAGCAGTGGACGCCGTTGAGCGTCGGCAACCCGGTCTACAATCTGTTGCTGCAGTTGTTCTTCGAGTACGGCGTTGCCCTCCAGCACCTCGAGCTCGGCAAGGTGGCCACGGGCGATTTCGACCGCGACGAGCTCGACCGCCGGTTCCGCGAGGTGCTCGAGAAGGTCGGCCGCCAGGTGCGCAAAGACTACGTCGTCTACCCGGCGCTCACCGGTCCGGCGTTCCTGACGACCTTCACCGCGAACCTGACGGCGAACATGATCCGCAACGTGTGGACGAACGCCGTGATCTTCTGCGGTCATTTCCCCGACGGCGCCGAGAAGTTCACTACGAAGGACCTCGAGAGCGAGACGCGCGGTCAGTGGTACCTGCGGCAGATGCTGGGTAGCGCGAACTTCGAGGCCGGCCCGGTCATGGAGTTCATGAGTGGCAACCTCTGCTACCAGATCGAGCACCACCTGTTTCCGGACCTGCCGAGCAACCGCCTGCGTGAGATTTCCGTGCGGGTGCAGGCGCTGGCCCAGAAGTACGACCTGCCCTACACCACGGGTTCGATGTCGACGCAGTACTTCGAGTCGTGGCGGACCATCGCCAAGCTGGCGCTGCCGAACAAGTTCCTCACAGCGACCGCCGACGACGCGCCTGAAACCGCATCGGAACACAAGTTCACCGACCCGCGCCCACAGATCGATCCGGTCACGGGCAAGCGCCGTGGGCTGCTGTCAGCGCTTCGCGCTCGGGCGGGAGTCTGAGGATCGCTGGAGGATGGGCCAAGTGCCGGTTCGTGGCCGGCACTCTCATCTGCGCTCGGCAATCCGCTGCGCGATAACACTCAACCGGGTGTTGGTTTCCTGGGAGAGTCTGCTGAGCAGCTCGAACGCACGGATCGCGTCGATGTCGAATCGCTCCATCAGCATGCCCTTCGCCTGCCCGATGACGTCACGTGAGGCGACCGCCGACCGCAGCTGCTCTTCGGTGCGTACAGCGGTGAGCGCCAGCGCGGCGTGGGCGGCCAGAACCTCGCCCGCTACCTCCTCGTTGGGACCGAACGCATTCGGAGTGAATGCAAAGAGGTTGAGTGCCCCCATCTTTCCTGCGGAGGTATACAACTGAAAAGACATCGAACTGAGAATTCCCACATCGACGGCGGCGGCAGCGAACTGCGGCCATCGCGGTTCCGAGCGAAGGTCGTCGCTTCGCACCACGAGGTTGTTGAGCGCCGCCGCCACACACGGTCCCTGCCCGAGTTGCTGCTGAGCGTGGTCGAGCTTTCGGAGCAGCTCGGATGTCGGCGCAACGGTCTCGAATTTCTTGCCGCCGGATATGAGCAGAATACCCGCGCATGTCTCGTGCGGCATCAGCTCGACCACTGCGGCGGTGACTGCGCGCAGGCGTTCGTCGAGGGTGCGTGGACCGGAGAGACTGCGAGCCAGCTCAGCCATGGTGCGACTGAGGTCGCCGGCGCCGGAATCGCTCATTACCGCTCCTCGGTTCGATCGAAAAGGATGGCTGCAGGAAGCCACCCACACCACCATAGGCACCCCGGCTCCTGTGCCGAACCGGAAATGCAGGTTCTTTCCGTTGGCAGGGAGTGCGGCGCTGTTTCGGCGAAGGGAGCGGCACGCCCTTTTTCGCGGTGGTCGGAATGAAGCAGCATCGGTGCGAGTGACGCCGTGGCACCCGTTCTGCTCGCCCCTCCCTCGTCGAGCGAGCTGGATGTGGGGAATACTCCAGGACCCTCAGTCCGTGCTCGCTGCACATGCTCGCTGCACATCGAAGCCGAATGCCCTTCACCGAGAACGGTAATCACCGACTCGGGCTCCGTCGGCGCACCCCGGGCCGAGGCGTCTGGTCATCCGGAGGACGGTCCGGTGCTCACAGCACCCCGGCTCGGGACGCGGTCGCCGCGGTGTTACGGGAGAGCAGGAACCCGAGCGCAACCATGGCGACACCGAGTACGCAGTGCAGCCAGTTGTCGGCACTGTTGACGGGCACGAAGTTCGCGCCACTGTTCTGGTCGATGAGCAGGCCGTAGATCCACAGGACGAGGTAGATGACTCCGCCACCGATGAGGAACAGTTTGGCGGTGTCCGCTCGGCGGGACATCGCGATACCGGCGACACCGAACAACAGGTGCACGATGTTGTGCAGGATCGAGACCTCGAACACGCCCAGCAGCTTGGCTTCGGAGTGGTGGCCGGCGAAGGTGAGCATGTCGTAGTTGGTGGTGACACCCGGGATGAAGCCGAGGACTCCGACCAGGAGAAAGACCACACCGACGATCAGGGCGGCGAGTTGGAGTGGTGAGCGCGTCGTTGGTGACGCAGCCGGTCAAGTCATGGGAGTGCCTTTCTCGGAGGGTAGGAACTCGAATGTCTGTTCCCGAGTGGTACCCCTGCATCTCACCGTGAAACAGTCACGGGAACAGCGGGCCGTGTTAGCGAACGACGCGGTTGGGTACAACGTAGGGACGACGTCACCGTGCCCGCGATCAGTTGCGATGGACGACGTGCGCGTCCCGACCAACTGTGAGGTATCCATGTCCACTGATGCGATCGTGCTCCTGAAGAACGACCACAAGGAGATCCGGAAACTGTTCCGCGACTTCCGCGGTGCCGGGCCCAACGCCCGCGTCGAAAAAGGTCGCATTGTCGACGACATCATCGAAGCCCTCACGGTGCACACCTACATCGAGAACGAGGGCATGTACCCGGAGGTGCGCGATCTCGCCCCCGACCTCGAGGACGACATCCTCGAATCCTACGAAGAGCACCACGTCGCGGACGTGCTGGTCGTCGAGCTGGCAGCCATGAAACCCGACGACGAGAGGTTCGACGCGAAGACCACCGTGCTGATCGAGAGCGTCGAGCACCACATCGAAGAAGAAGAGCAGGAGTGGTTCCCGGAGGTGCGAGAAGAGCTGGGGCGTAAACAACTCCGGGAGATGGGGGCGCGGATGCTGGAGCTGAGGGACAAGGCACCCAGGTCTCCCGCCCAGCCGTCGGCCCTGAAGAAGACGGTCGACGCGGTGATCAAGTAGCGGCGATCGCGTGGAGGGCCGGCACGGTGAACCGGACCGGACACGCTGTCGGTGCGGCGAGGACCGTGTTCGTCCGCGCACCATTTCAGGCGGCCGCCGCGTTGCGGGGAGGCAGTCCCTCACCGACGCGGGGGAAGTCGCCACGGACGCGGCGAACCGTCCCCGGAGACCCCGCCGGTCAGCGTTGCCTCCAATCGCGCTCTGCGCCGGGCTTGTTGCCGCCCTCTCGCTTTGGGCGGCCCCGCCGGCTATGGGCTTAACCGGGGAGCCTGGCCGTCGTCGCGTCCGGACACGACGAGGACGTGAGTATCGAAGTACCCCGCGGCGAGCGAGAGTAATCCGTGTCATCGCAATTGCTTTCACCTCGAACGCCGGGGGCACACGGATGGACATCGCAGACAGAGAGGTGGGTGCTGCACCTCGGAGGTATTCATGCGCTATTCATCACCTACCTTCCACAYCGGTGGCCGTCGATTGTCCCCCTGCGGTGGCGAGCGTTGGGTGACAGATACTTCCGGGTTCGGAACCCGGCGTCGCGTGGTGGGCGCCACCGCGCGCAGTGGGGTCCTGGTGTTCTCGCCGTCGGCGGCGGTGGTCACAGCCGGTGCCGTGTCCGTGTGGACGGGGGCGAGCGCGTCGGCGAAGATCAGGTCCACCTCGGCGGCCAGCATCAGACACTCGAGGTCATCCCATTCGTCCTCGGCCTGTGGCAGTTCCGGTTCCACGGTCGAGGGGCTGATTTGTGCGTACACCATCGTGTTTTCCCTCCGCGGTATGTCGGATCGGCCAGGCGCTACGTTTCTACGAGCAGCACGGCCTGATCAACCCGGCGCGCACCAGCGGCGGAACCCGCCGCTACAGCGACGACGACCTCCTACGCTCGCGGCGCATCGCCGAGCTGATTGCGGACGGGGTCAACCTGACGGGCATCGCTCGCGTCCTCGACCTCGAGCACCTCAATATGGAACTCGCGAGCGACAACGCTCGGCTCGTCGAGGCCAATAGCCGGCTCGAGAGCGACAACGCTCGACTCAGAACGGACGAGACTCGCGGCGGGCCGGCCTGAGCACCCAATCAGGCTCTTCGGTCAGCGTTGCCCGTTGGCTACCGTCTCGTTGCGGCGCTTGGACTTTTCCGCTTCGGCCAGTTTCTCGACGCGGTCGGCGCGAGCGCGTTTGTCCGCTGCCTCGTCCTGTTTGTTCGCGGCGTCCTTCAGCTGGGCCTTGGCCGGCGCTGCCGCCGCTTTCTCCGCCTCCCGGAGTGTGGCCTGCTCGGCGCGGTGCTCGGCCTCTGCAGCCTGGGTGCGTTGGGCGGCAAGTTGATCGGCGTTCTTCTTCGCGACCTGCTTGCGCTGCTCGGCGTCTCGTTCGGCGGCTTGTTTGCGCTCGTCCTCACGTCGGTGTGCCTGCTCGATGTCGCGCTGCTTCGCCTCGCGCGCCGCCGCCTGGTCGTCGTGAACCTGCTTACGCTTGATTTCCAGTGCGGTGTCGGCCTCGGCCTCGGTGCGTGCCGCTTCCTGGTCGAGTTCCGCTGCCCGCGCCAGTGCGTCGCTGCGCTCGGTGAGTGCGTCGCCGCGCCGCTCGGTGTCACGGTCGCCGAGCGCACTGCCGACGGCGCCGTCGAGCACGCCGAGGGTGCGTTCGTACATCAGCCGGGCCGGTGATTCGGTTGCCAGCCGGGACATCAGCTGGTCTTCGACGAGTTGCAGAGGAATCCGCAGGATCGTGTACTGCAACCGCAAGATCGTGATGGGGACGGTGAGGATGTTCATGGAATCTCCGATGATTCGTGGGGTGTGGATCAGGACAGGCCGGCGTCGCCAGTGAGGCCCTCGGCGGCGCGCCGAACTCGTTCTGCCTCGTCGCGGGCGGCGTTCGCTTCACGGACGGCGCGCCGGTGTTCGTCGGTGGCGTCGACGGCTTCTTCGGCGGCGGCGGCCATCTTCGCTCGTTCGACAGTTTCCGCGCGGGCCGCTTCGTCGCGGGCGTCGGCCGCCGCGCGGGACTGCTCCTGCGCAACCAGGCGGTGCTGTTGCTGCTCCGCGGCCCTGTGCTCTGCGTGCTGCCGGTTCCGGGCAGCTTCCTCGGCGGCTGCCGTCTCGGCGCCGATCGCAGCGCGTTCCTCGGCACTCTCGCGACGCACCTGTCCGAGTTCCTCTGCGGCCTGCGAGGTTTCCGCCCGTGCGACGGCCTCTGCACTGTTCGCCTCTTTACGTTGCTGCGCCTGGGCCTGTTGCAGCTGTCCCTCGGTGGCCAGCGAGTCGTTGCCGGTCACTGCCCCGGCCACTTCCTTCACCTTGCCCTTGACCGAGTCGAGGAGACCCTTGCGCGCTTGTCCGGACGTGTTCTGCTCGTTCATGGGAATGTTCTCCTGGTATTCGGGCGGGCGACGGAACCGCCACCCGCGTGGGGCGGTGGCGCCAGATCAGTTGATGCCGACGACTTCCTGCGCGATGGCGGCGAGGCGGGTCTGCGCTGCCGATACCACCCCGTGGCGGTTCTTGTTCACCTCTTCGTGGGCGACGATGATGCGGATTTCGGCGGGTGCAGTGAGTTCCTTCACCGCGGCCACGGCGCCGGAAACATTGAGTTCCGTGTAGTCGGATATCGGGAGCTCTTCGTCGACGAGTGAACCGTTGACGGTTCGGGCATTGCGGATGGCGTTCGCGACGCCGGACGCGCCTTCTCGGCGGGTCACCTCTTCGGCCGACTCGAGTGCCGCGTCGCGACTGGCGACGAGCGTCTTCGTGGCCACGTCACCGGCGTGGGCGCCCCGGCTGAGAAGCGCACCGATCCGGTTCGGGGTTGCCCGGACGGTGTCGATGGCGCGATCGAGTCCGCGCGCCGACCATGTTGCCGGGACCCGGTCGCGGCCTGCATCGGGGTGCGTCGCAATGCCGCCGGGCCACCGAGGGCGCCCTCCGCCAGCACCGTCGAACGGCTGGGCCTGCTCGGCCATCGCCTTCACCATCGCAGTCGCGCGACCGAGGAACGGGCCCACGACATCGGGAAGTCCACCCAGGGAACGGACTGCTTCCTCCACCGCACCGGCGCGCTCACGCGCATTGCCGGCATTCTGCGACAGCTCCCGGCGGACGGCTCTGTTCGGGCTTGCCCGATCCTGGTCTCCGCGACCTGAATTTCCGTGTGCGTCAGATCCAGTACGACTCGCAGCTGGTTGATCACTGTGGCGGTGTTGTCGGTCATGCATTATTCCTGAGGTCGAGTGAGGTCGGGTGTGCGGTGTACGCCGGCCGGACGCTTGCGGGCGTCATCGGCGCCGGCCCTGCGACGAGCGAACCGCGAGATTCCGAGCAGCCCGCGTGATGTGGTGGTCGGTTTACCAGCGCGGCGTTCGAGGTGGTTACCGAGTCGGGACAGTACGGTGGCCACGAGGGGAAGAGCGAGAACGATCATCTTCCATCGGCGTAGCAGACGGCTGACGAGAATCCACATAGGGAGAACCTTTCTTATCGTGCAGTCAAGCTGCGGCGCAGCGCAACCCGGGCGCCGATCACGGTGAGCAGACCGAGGGTCGCAATTGAGAAGGATGTCGTGGCGGCCGCGGCCACCGACAACATGGTGAGCGCCGCGAGGTCGAGGACACGCCGGACGGTGGGTAGTTCGACCAGGGACGGGTGCACGGCGTGGACGGGGGGAGCGGTGTGGATTTGCGACGGCGCTGCACCGTCAACGAACAAGGGTGAGAACAATTCTGGCACGATTTCGATCCAACTGTCTGGGGCGCGAACACATCTCGTTCGAGAGAGGTGTCACGGATTCGATCGACAACGACGTGGCGAGGAAGGGTTAGACGCCGGTATTCCGATCGGTGTCCGTGTAGTGCTCGCGGCTACCGGTCTTCACGTTGCCCCGGCTGGCGATGTAGCCGAAGAATTCGGTGGTCTTGAACGCGGCCTTCGTCTCGGTGCTGCGGCGTGGATCGCGATCGGCGCGTGGGCCGTGGGCTGCGGTTCCGGTTGCGGTGCGGGCGACGGGGTTGGTGGAGGTCATGGACGACCTTTCAATGGGGTGCCCGGCATTGCAGATTCGGGTCACCACGTACGTCTCCTCGAATGAGGTGGACGTTGGTGAGCGCGACCCTCTGCTGGAGCGAACCCATACACCGCAAGTATACCCATTAGTAACTTCAGTGCAATTCTACAGCGTAGGCACCGACGGCGAATTTCACCGGTTACGCTGCCTCGCTTTCGTATTCGCCGACTATGCCGGTACGCAACACAGCTCGACGAGGGTCCCGACACCACCACCGGCGGCGTCGAGACCCTCGTCCAGACCATTCACTTCATCCGGTCACGTCACACCTGACGCTCCCAGACCCGGTGGGACTTCATCAGCGCCGTGAGGCCGTCGAACAGCGCGGACGCGTCGTCGGCGATCACGATGCCCGGGGCCTCTGCCGGGATTCCGGCCGCTTCGAGGAGGCCGCGGCCGGCGGCCCATCCCCCGATCGCCTTGCAGTGGCGAAACGCTTCCGTCAGCAACACCTGTACCCGCGGGTCCGATGCCGGCGCCGCGACGAGAATGGCGTCGAACTCCACCGACCGCATGGTGAGGAACGTCCGGGACACCGGGACGGCGCCCTTACCGGACCCCAATTTGCCACCGTGCGGTCCGATGACGAGCGGCACCATGCCGTTCTTGCCGATCATTTCGACCGCGTCGGCCACCTCGGACAGGTCCGACTCGTCGTCGGCGACGATGCCGATGATCCGGCCGTCCAGCGGCCACTCGGCTCCGACCTGCGACAGCGCGGGACTGGGCGTGGGGGCCACGTCGTAGGCGACGGTCGGCGCGGGCGCCGGGAGGCCGAGACCCGCGGCCACCTGCTCACACAGACCGGGGTCGATGTTCGCGACGACACCGAGTGCGCGCTCCTTGATCACCTGCTCGTAGCACTTGCCCAGCTCGAACGTGTAAGCCTCCGCGACGTGCGCCTGCTCGACCGGGCTGAGGCTGGCGTAGAACAGTCGGGCCTGCGAGAAGTGGTCGTCGAAGCTCGCGGGGGCGGCGCGTAGTTTCGTCGACTCCGGCATCGGCACCGGCACCTCGACGAACGCCGTGTCCGCTCCAGCCAGGAACGGGCAACCGGCGTCGAGGGAATTCGGCCGATACGGCGCGACACCCGGGTGGACGCCCGTCTGGTGCATGCCGTCGCGCAGCATGTCGTTGACCTCGGCCTGGGGCCGATTGATCGGTATCTGACCGAAGTTGGGCCCACCGAGCCGGCTGATCTGGGTGTCGAGGTAGGAGAACAGCCGCGCCTGCAGTAACGGGTCGTCGGTGACGTCGATGCCGGGAACGAGGTGCCCGGGATGGAACGCCACCTGCTCGGTCTCGGCGAAGAAGTTCGTCGGATTCGCGTCGAGCGTCATCAGCCCGATCGGCTGCACGGGGGCCAGTTCCTCGGGCACCATCTTGGTCGGGTCGAGCAGGTCGATGCCCTCGAACGTCTGGTCCGGGGTGTCCGGGAACGCCTGGATGCCCAGCTCCCATTCCGGGTACGCGCCGGACTCGATCGCGTCGGCGAGGTCGCGGCGGTGGTAGTCGGGGTCCATGCCGTTGACGATCTGCGCTTCTTCCCACACCAGTGAGTGCACACCGAGTTTCGGTTTCCAATGGAACTTCACGAGTGAACTCTCGCCCGCCGCGTTCACCATCCGAAAGGTGTTGACGCCGAAACCTTCCATCATCCGGTACGACCGCGGGATACCGCGATCGGACATGTTCCACAACGTGTGCGCGGTGGCCTCGGTGTGCAGGGACACGAAGTCCCAGAACGTGTCGTGCGCGCTCTGCGCCTGCGGAATCTCGCGATCGGGGTGCGGCTTGGCGGCGTGAATGACGTCGGGAAACTTGATGCCGTCCTGAATGAAGAAGACCGGGATGTTGTTTCCCACCAAGTCGAAAGTGCCTTCGCTGGTGTAGAACTTGGTCGCGAACCCCCGGGTGTCGCGGACGGCGTCGGCCGACCCCCGGGAGCCGAGGACGGTGGAGAACCGGACGAAGACCGGCGTCTCGACGTCCTTGCCGAGGAACGCCGCCTTGCTGATCGGGTCGGCGGAACCATATCCGCGGAAGACGCCGTGGGCGGCCGCCCCCCGTGCGTGCACCACGCGCTCCGGGATCCGCTCGTGATCGAAGTGCGTGATCTTCTCACGCAGATGGTGGTCCTGGAGCAGGGTCGGTCCCCGGGTTCCCGCTTTCAGCGAGTGATCGGTGTCGTACAGCCGCGCCCCCTGCGCCGTGGTGAGGTGCTCACCCTGCTGGCCGCGGGCCGTGTCCGGCCCCTCGACGGGCAGCCCGGTCGCGGTGCCGAGCGCGGGAGCCCGCTGATCGGGCTTGGGGGGCAACGGCTCGGTGGGTTCCGTGGGCTCGGCGAGCGTCGGGGTACCGGAACCGGGAGTTCCGGGAATGCGCGGGTTCTTCTTGGGCACGGCGTAGCTCCTCGCTGAAAAATCCGTGGGATCGGCGCCGCATCGTGGCTGTACGGGCCGTTCTTCTCGGAGTGCCCAAACGTTCGCAAAACGAATCAGGGCGGGCACTGCGCCGCATCGTGCCCCAATCGGAAGACGCGGTTTCGCATTCGCGTCCCAGGGCATAGCTACAACAGATATCAATCACCAACGAAGTAAGAATCCGGCGTTCTGCTGCGTCGGAAAGGAGTGATCATGGGTACCGAACCAGGCACGCAGTTGCACGAGGAACCACAGTCGGAGCGTGGCCCCAAGGGCTCACGAGACGCAGGCCCGGACCAGGCCGGAGCAGGCCAGACGGACCGTAAGCCAGGATCTCTGGACCAGGAGGAAGTCACCTCCTCCGCGGAGTCGGGCACGAACCCGGCGCCCGCCGGTGGCTCGCTGCCCCCAGGCGACGCCGAGCCGGCGACACCGCCCTACGACGGCCGGACGACCAGTACGAAAGAAGGACGCCCGGAGCACGACGACCACGTGGACTCCGGCGGAACGCAGTCACCGAAGCCCGGGGAGACTCCCCGCGGTGCCGTCGCCTCGCCGGCCGAGGAGACACCCGCCGCACACGCCGCCGAGACCGAGGGCAGCGACTCCGGAGTGGGACCCGCGCATCAAGGAGGCGTCGGCAAGGCCGAAGACAAGAAGTGACTGTTGCTATGAAAATAGCTGTGTGATATCAGTTCCGAAGCACCACTGAGTTCCGAAGCACCACTGAGTTCCGAAGCACCACTGCGCTTCGGACGATTCGTCTCGACGCCGGCGACGTCGGGTGCAGGTGCCGCCCAACCAGCAGCTCGGGCGACACCTGCACTCCACCCCTCGCGTGAACCGACTCGTGTGCCTGAGACGTCCGCGTCGTCATGTGACCACCATGACGGCCCAGACGTTACCAGAAAACGGGCCAATTGGTTTGTTTTATTTCTGAGGTGCCATTCCCGCGTGCCGGGGCGGACACAACCGCAGTGGAAGCGCCCTCGGGCCGTATGGCGGTTTTCTGAGGTCCGATCGCGCCGGTGCTGGCTGTTGCAGCCGCCACCGATTCAGGATCCCACGGGTGGCTGGCATACCCGCCACGGCGGCATGCCGGCTCGGCGACAGGAATTGTCCTGTCGCCGAGTCGGTGATGTACTGTGCCGCGCGGTCAGGAGGCTCGGGGCCGGGCCCGGTTGTGCGCCGGCAGCGGCTTCCGTTCCCAGTCGACCTGCCGCGGTGGAATGAACGTGGGGTGCCGATCCGCTCCCATCTCTATCTCCCAGTCACTGTGATGCAGCAAGCGGTGGTGGAAACCGCAGAGCAGCACCAGGTTTCCCATGTCGGACGGCCCGCCTGCGGACCAGTGGACGATGTGGTGACCTTCGCACCAGGACGGCGGCGCACCACACCCGGGGAACGCACATCCTCGATCCCTCGCCACCAACGCTTTTCGCTGCCTCTTCGTGACGGTCCGGGTGGAAATACCGAGATCGAGTGGCGCCCTGTTCTCGTCGAGAACGATCGGCGTGTAAATCGAATCGCAGCTGAGGAGCCGGGCCGCCCTGAGACTCAGCGGCCCCATCCACTCCGTCCACGCCACCCCATCGACGGCGAAGAGCGAGTCGTCGGACGAAGCAGCATCCTGCTGTGCTCGTGCACTGCAGTCGGTGCGGTCGGCGAGATCTTTGACGTTCACGTGGAGCGAGACGTGTGGCCGTTCGCCGCCTTCTTCGCCGGCGATCCCGGAGTCAAGATAGCGGCGCAGGAGTTCGGTGAACCCATCGGCCCGCCGCTGTCCGGGCGTGCGGGGGTCCTTGGTTCCGTCCTGCGCGGGCCGTGGCTTGGACAGTCCGGAGAGCGCCGAGAGCAGCATCTCGCCGGTCACGGCATCCAGGTCGCCTTTGACGGCGACACGGCCGTTGAGTGTCTTGGAGGCGTGGAACTCGTTGAGGTCGGTGTCTTCACTGGGCGGCGGATCGTCGGACTCGAAGGCGCGTTCCAGCCTGGCGATCACGGCGCGCACCGCATCCGTGTTCGCGGTGGGACCGGTTGCCGCGAACAGCAAAGCATTTCGGCAGTCATCCAACGCTTCGAGTGGCATGCCCTTGGGTGGCCGTTCGCAGAACTTCATGATCAGCGCAGCATGCTCCGCCGAAATGTTCGTATCGAAGTACTCGTCCGCGATCTCCGGTTGGAGACGCAACCCTCGGCCCAACAGCACGATTCGCCCCGCAGCACCTACCTCGAGCAACGTCTTGGAGGCCAGCCACATCTTGGCGTTCGGAAACCCCAGCACATCAACCTTGCAGCGATGGTCGACGGCACCGACGAGCTTGACGCGCAAGGCTTCAAGCCGCTGAATCTCTTCCGAGATACGAACGACCGATTCGAGCAACTCCGCCTCGGCCAGACGCCACGCATCACCGACCGCGGTCGCCAGAATCTCGTCCGACAACGCCCCCTGGATATCTCCCCCGAGCCCCATCCTCGAATTCTAGTTCGAACACACTTTCGAGTCAATGGCCTCCCGCCATCGGCATCAGGCCTGGTCAGCACCACACGTAGGCGACCGCGACCCCAGCCCCCGCGAAAACGCACGCACGCGAACGCGGGATGCCGAAGGACCGCGGGTTCCGGCGTTCCAGCGCGATCAGCAAGGCCCTTGCCGGACCACATCAACTTCCGGAGACGGCTGCCGATGGCCGGGCTTCACCGGCCTGATCGGGATGACCAGTGGCTGATCACACGCACATGCTCGACCGCGAAGGTGCGCCGGGCCTCCACCATAAGGCCCCGTTTGCTGTTGTCCCCCTTAAGCGTTCAGCATCGCACATCGCAGTCCTCTAATCAGAGTCCTATAGTTCAACCATGAACATTTGTGTCTTCCTCTCCTCCGCCGACCTCGACGAGCGCTATACCCGACCGGCTCGCGAGTTCGCAGAACTCATCGGAAACGGCGGCCATACCCTGGTATGGGGCGGATCCGATACCGGGCTGATGAAGGTTGTCGCCGACGGAGTACAGGAGACCGGAGGGCGGCTCGTCGGGATCTCGGTCGAGTTTCTCCGGGCTTTTGCCAGAAAGGACGCCGACGAGATGGTGATCGCCAAGGATCTCGCCGAACGCAAGGCGCTGCTGCTCGCCAGATCGGATGCGGTGGTGGTGATGGTCGGCGGCCTGGGCACGCTGGACGAGGCGACTGAAATCCTGGAGTTGAGGAAACACGGACTGCTCGACAAGCCGGTGGCCCTGCTGAACACGGTCGGCTTCTATGACGGGGTGATACTTCAGCTCCGACGGATGGAGGACGAAGGGTTCCTGCCGCTACCCCTCATGGAGCTGGTCTACCTCGCCAACGAGGGTGCCGACGCACTGGGCCACCTGGAGGATTCCGTCAGGAGCCGGTGATGGAATCATCCCGCACTGAACACATTGGCGCCTCCGGTGCGAACCGACTGTCAGCAGCATCGGGCTACGGCACCGCCCTGCCTAGGGCATCACCCTGCACAATGCGTCCAGCGCGCCTGCCCACGCACTGTCCGAGGGAGCCGCGTAGTTGACCACCAACGCGTCCCGCTCGGGCAACTGCCACCCGGCGTCCGCCACTTCGTAGCAGAACTGAGCGATTCCGCTGACCGCCAGTCCTTGCCGGGCCGCCGCCTCCACGACCGTGCGCTCGGTCCCGCGCGGGAGTTCGAGGACCGCTTGCAGCCCTGCGGCCATGCCGGTCACGCGGATGCCGGGCGCCCTCTGCGCCAGGGCCGCGACCAGTTGGTCACGGCGGCGCCGGTAGCGCAGCCGCATCGAGCGCACATGACGGTCGTACGCGCCCGATGCGATGAACTCCGCAAGTGTCAGCTGCTCCAGCGCACTCGACATGTAGTCGCCGTGCGCCTTGGCCGTCACGATATCCGGGACGAGTTCCTCTGGTAGCACCATCCAGCCGAGCCGCAACCCCGGCGCCAGCGACTTGCTCACCGAACCGAAATACACCACCCGCTCGCGGTCGAGGCCCTGCAGAGCACCCACCGGCTGACGGTCGTATCGGAACTCCCCGTCGTAGTCGTCCTCCAAGATCAGGCCGCCGGTGGCACGCGCCCAGTTGACAGCCGCCGAGCGCCGGTCCGGGCTCAGCGCGACCCCCGTCGGATACTGATGCGCCGGAGTCATCAAAACCGCACCTACTCCGCGCAATCGTGCCAACTCGTCTGTACGGGCGCCATATTCGTCGACATAGAGGGGCGGGGTACGCAGTCCTGCGCCGGTCAGCAGGTCCCGATAGAGGTCGAGGCCGTACGACTCGACTGCCACCGCCTGCACCCGCCGCGCCCTGAGTGCCTGCGCCATCAACGTCAGACCATGATGGAAACCGGAACAGATGACGACCCGCTCCCGCTCGGCGTACACCCCACGGGCCCGCGCCAGATAGTCCGCCAGGGCGGTACGCAGCTCGACCCGGCCGAGGGCATCGCCGTAGCCGAACGCTTCGTGCGGCGCCGCGGTCAGGGCGCGACGGGCCGCGGAGAGCCACTGCATGCGCGGAAAGTCCGTGAGGTCCGGTGAACCCGGCAGCAGTCCGTACGTGGGACGGCGCTGAGTCGGCCTCGCACGGGCAGCTGCAGGCGCGGCCGTGCGCGCCACGGCCCGCCTGGCCACCCATGTCCCGGAACCCTGCTGCGCGCTGAGCCAGCCCTCGGCCACCAATTCGGCGTAGGACTCGGTCACGGTATTGCGTGAGATACCGAGATCGGCGGCGAGCGAGCGGGACGCCGGCAGCCGGGTGCCAGGCGCCAGCCGCCCCGTGCGCACGGCCTCTCGCAATGCGTCCGTGAGACCGGCGCGCAGCTTGGGTCCGTTCAGTTCCACCAGCAGGTCGGCACCGAACCCAGAAGGTGGCACGCCCCCAGAATTGGTATGAATATCTGGCATAGAAATGGACCATACTCTAGCGCCACTCGGGACGTAGCGTTGCTGGCATGACGATGAACGAAGTACACGAAAGCACTGAACTTCTCCCCGAGCACGCACCCCGCCTGGACTGGGCAAAATTCGCACCCGAGGCCTACAAGGCCATGATCCGCCTCGACACGACCGCAGGGCTGGGCGTCGAGCCGACGTTGCTCAACCTGGTCAAGATCCGCGCATCGCAGATCAACCACTGCGCCTTTTGCCTGGACATGCACAGCAAGGACGCACTGGCCGCCGGCGAATCGGCGGAGCGGATCATCCAGCTCAACGCATGGACGGAGTCGAAACACTTCTACACGGCGAAGGAGATCGCAGCGATCGAGCTGACCGAGACGATCACCGTGCTCACAGACGGATTCGTCCCGGACGAGGTGTACGCGAAGGCCGCGAACGAGTTCGACGATACCGAGCTCGCCCGACTCATCGTCGCCATCGCGACGATCAACACGTGGAACCGCTTCGGCGTATCCACCCGATTGGTCCCCGGTCACTACACGCCGGACTCCTAACGACCCGATCGAGCGAACGCGATAGGGCGACCAGCGAACTCGCGGAGGGGCTCGCGTCTGAAATCTGGTATCCGGGCGGCCGGTAGCCGAGAACGACCGGGACCTGCTGTCCGGATGCGTCCGGAATCCACGCCGCTTCCGGCACACCGACACACCGACACACCGACACACCGACACACCGACACTAGGAGATCATGGTGAGTACCGCTTCGCCTCTGCCACGCCGGCAGCCACTGGCGCGCGCCGCCGACGAGTTCGCGCTCACCACCGTCCTGCTGTTCCTCGCGGTGACTGTCGTCCGGTGGTTGCGTGATCCGGCCTCCACCCTCTACATCGCCGACCTGCACGTCGCACTTGCCGTCATCGGGGTTCTCAGCGGGATCATCCTCACCGGCCTGATGTTCAGTCCACCCGGCAAACGCGCTGGCGGGCACATGAATCCCGCCGTGACCATCGCCCTGTGGCTCATGAACGGCTTCCCTGGTCGCAGCGTTCCGCCCTACATACTCGCCCAACTTGCGGGTTCAGCGGTGGGGACGGTGCTCGGGCGCCTGGTGTGGGGGCATGCGGTCTCGTTCGCTCCTGTCGACTACGCCGCGATCAGGGCCGCGTCCGACTGGCAGCCCGCGTCCGTCTTTCTCGCCGAGATGGGCTCGATGATGGTCCTGATCGTTGTCGTCGGGTTCTTCCTTGCCTGTCCCGGCCGTGCACGCCTGCTGCCGTACGTCATCGGAGTGTCGGTCGGGCTGGTCATCGCCCTCCTCGGTCCCCGCAGCGGGGGATCGATCAACCCCGCCCGCCAGTTCGGTCCTGCTGCACTCTCTGGGCGTACCACCGATCTATGGATCTATCTGGTCGCGCCGGTCCTGGGAGCGGCACTCGGGGCCTCGTTCGACCACGTAATCAACCGGCGGTTCCGCACACCGCACCACGAGCGGGGCCCGCGATTGCATGAATACTTGCGCAGCCCACAGCCCTCCGACACTCGTCACCTGGGGCCGGAGCGATGACATCATCGCATCCACTGACCTCACAAGCTGGGACGTACCGATTCGCGTTCGCCCCGTTCCCTTCTCGGCATCAGATTGCCTGGAAACACAGAAAAGAGTTCGACATGAAGAATTTTGCGCGTGGTGCGCTGATCGCGGTTGCGGCCGTCACAGTCGTCGGAGGGTACGGCGCCGGCGCCGCGTCGGCACATCCGACAGGCGCTCCGGACAGTCTGGCATCGGTCCACCAGTCGTCGATCGAAAACTCGTTCCCTCCCCATCCTCACCACCCCATCGCCCCTCACCGCGTCGGCCCCAACCCATTCGGTCACGAGCGGGGAGGCCCAACAGAACGTCACAGGTTCAACCCGTTCCAGTGGGGTATCTGTCCCGGCTCTTCTCCCCAGAGCCATTGCTTCCCTCGAGGGCCGCGGTAGTCGGCCTCCTTGGGCCTGCACAGAGGCCAGCGCTTCCGAAAAGGCAGGGACCCGTATGACATCACCGTGCCGCGGTTGACAGCGGCGGTTCGGTGCTCACTTCCATTTCGTATAGTAAGGAGTAATCATGAGGATATTTCTTGCCGGCGCATCCGGCGTGATCGGGCAGCGGCTGATTCCCCGGTTGATTCAGGCGGGGCACGTAGTCGGCGGTATGACGCGCTCACCCAGCAAGACGGAGCTACTGGGCGACCTCGGTGCCGAACCGGTGCTGTGTGATGTCTTCGATCGGGAGGCTGTAATTCAGGCGGTTCGTGACTTCACACCGGACGTCATGCTGAACGAGCTGACCGATCTGCCGGATGATTCGGCGCAGATCAGTGAACACGCAGATCTGAACGCTCGCATCCGAACCGAGGGAACCCAGAATCTTATCGAGGCCGCTCGGCAGAGCGGGTCGCCGAAGATCCTGGCTCAAAGCGTCGCCTGGCAATTGCCTGATGGGCCCGCCGCTCGGGCGGTCGCAGAATTGGAGCGTTCCGTTCTCGCCGAGGGCGGTGTTGTATTGCGCTATGGACAGTTCTACGGTCCCGGTACCTATCACGAGCAGCAACAACCCGAGGGACCTCGGGTTGGTATCGACCGAGCTGCCGAACGAACGGTGGAGGCGCTGGGCGAGCCTACGGGCGTCGTCGTCATAGTCGACTGAGCGTTCCCGGGCTCTTACTGTTTCCACAGTCCTGACACGGCGACGACGTTGTCCGCCAACAGTTCCGTGGAACTGTCCGCCGGTACTGACGCCATCGACCGTTGGTGGGACTCACATCTGGAGAAGCGGGCTCGTAAACATGTTGCACACGGGGTTCCGACCGGCACGGACGTCTGGTCGACTACCTACAGTTGAGTGTCTACCTCGGCAAACCCAGGATTCTTTCGCCGATGATGTTGCGCTGAATCTGATTCGACCCGCGAGCGATCCGGCGTCCCCGGCTCTCGAGGAACACTCGCTGCAGGGAGTCGAGTTGATATCCGTCCCCCTCAGGACGGGTCAACGCAGACGCGCCGAGAAGCTCCAGCGCCGTCGAGCCGAAGATGCAGTGATACTCCGACCAGTTGACCTTGTCGATAGCCAGCAACTCGTCGACGGCCTGCCCCTCTGCGACTCGGGCACTGATCACGGAACCAACGGCACGCATCAACTCGACCTCGACCACCAGATCTGCCAACCGCTGGCGGACGATCACGTCGCCGAGCCGACCGTTCTTGTCCAGCCGCTCCACCAGCACGTCCAGTTCGTGGCGATAGCCGACGTACTGCGTCGCCGCCTTGCCCGCTCGTTCGGCGCCGAGTGTGGTCATCGCGACCACCCAACCGTTGCCGAGCCCACCCACCACATTGGTCAAGGGGGCGCGGGCATCGGTTATCCGTTCCTGCGCAAACCCCCTGTCGCCCGACGCCATCCGGATGGAGTCGACGTCGATGCTGTTGTCCGTCATGGGAACAAGGACAAACGAGATACCGCGGTGTCTCGGTGCTTCGCGGTCGGTGCGGCATAACAGGAACATCATGTTGGCCCGGGCTCCGTTGCTGGTCCAGATCTTGTCACCGGTTATCCGCAACTCGTCACCGTTCACGATTCCGCTGGTCCGCAGCGAGGCGAGATCGGATCCGGTCTCGGGTTCGGAGAAGCCCTGGCACCACGTGTCTTCGCCCGACAGAATGCGGGACAGGAACCGGCGCTTCTGGTCCTCGCTCCCATGGGCCAACAGGGCGGGCGCGAGCAGGGTCTCGCCCATTCCGAGTTGCGGGCGTCGAAGTCCCGCGCGCGCGAACTCCTCTTCCACAACGAGAGTTTCGACCGGTCCCAGGCCCCGGCCGCCGTGTTCCTCCGGCCACGACACGCACAGCCAACGCCCCTTCCGCAACAGATCGGTCCAGTGCTTCTCGGCATCGGTGTCTTCGTGCCCGAACGGTTCCTGCGCGTATTCGAGTGGCATCCCCTCGGCGCGGTGGTCGGCCAGCCAGGCGCGGACCTCGGTCCGCAGGTCCGCCAGCGGAGCGGGTTCGTCGGCCCGCGCCGGCGCCTCGAACGCGGTGCCGGTGGCGAGGACTCCGGCGAGCAGACGCTCGCGGTGCCACGCCGACGACCCGGACATCAGCTGATCCGTCTTCGCCCGCTTGAGATGAACATGAGCCTCGTGCTCCCAGGTGAATCCGATCGCACCGTGCAATTGAATCGTCTCGCCGGCGATCTGCAGGTACCTCTCGGTCCCCGCGACGCTGAGCAGGCTCACCAGTGCCGGCAGTTCCGGTGCTCCGTCATCCGCGGCGTGAGCGGCGACGTCGACGGCGGCGGCGATCGGTTCGAGCGCACGGGTCAGATCGGCCAGCCCGTGTTTGACAGCCTGGTTGGTACCGATCGGACGACCGAACTGGTTGCGGGTCTTCGCATAGTCAACTGTCAGGTGCAGGCACCTGCGAGCGCCACCGACCCTCTCCGCCGCCTGCACGACGAGCGCCTTGTCGAGCGCTCGGGACAGCGCCTCCGAAATGTCTGCGGTGCCACTGATCCGTTGTGCTGCTGCGCTGTCGAAGGTGATGGTCGTGAGCGGGCGGGTCAGGTCCAGCGCGGGTTGCCGGACCCGCAGCATGCTCGCGTCCGATGGTTCCACCAGAAACAGGCCGGTCCCGTCTTCGGTTCGGGCGGCGACGACGATCGTGTCGGCGCAGTGTCCGAAGATCACGTGATCGGCCCGTCCATCGATCCGCCAGCTATCGCCGTCCGGCTGTGCACGCACGGTCTCCGAGCCGGCCTGCCACCACCCGTCGGCGTCGGCAAATGCCAGACACCCGAGACGAGTGCCGGCGGCGAGACCTGGCAGCAGCTCACTGAGCCACCGCTCCCGGGCGCAATCCGCGATGGCGAGCGTGGTCAACACGGAACTCGCGAAGAAGGGGCTGCACGCTGCGGAGCGCCCGAATTCCTCGGCGACCACCACGAGGTCACCGATACTCGCGCCTGATCCTCCGTATTTCTCGTCGACGAGCAGTCCTTGCAGTTCGAGTTGTTCGGCCATCGTCGCCCACATCTCGGGTCGGTATCCGAGTTCCGTGTCCTGGACGGCCAATACTTCGGCCGGTGCACTGGTTGCGGTGAGAAACTCTCGAACCGCGTCGCGAAGCGCGCGGTGTTCAGCGGTTGTAGTCATACCCATTCGATTGTCTCCTTCGAGTGTCCCGTGTAGCACCACCTCGGTCGGGATCCCCAGACCTGGGATGACCGGGCGGCCTGCGACCTGCCCGCCCGGCTGTGCATTATGTTGTCTTATATGGCTTTTCGACCGCTGGTGCCGCCGTGCGCACGCACTCACACGAGCAGTGTTCGGCGCGTCAGAATCGCTTGCTTCATGGCGATTCCCCCGCCGTTGGGGTAGGCCGCAATCTTGTCGGCGAGCTCGGTGGCCCGGACCAAAACCTGCTCGTCCGGCACCATCTCGTAGGCGAAGCTGCGGCGCAACAGGTCGGGACCGTACTGACGTTCACAGGCCAGCGTGAGCTGCAGTGCCTGGTTCACGTCGAATTTCGCGAGCAACCACCGCAGATTGTTCGGCGCAGCCACCCCCATCTCCGCCTCGCCGACCATGAGGAACGACGTCTCTCCCACCACGAGGAGGTCGCAGGACAGCGCGATCGCCGCAGCACCGTTGACAGCGGCCCGCTCCAGCGCCCCGATCAGCGGCTTCTCGAACTCGGACAGGGTGGCGTGCAGGTCGGTGATCGCCGCGGTAATCGCCGGCTCACCCGGGCGTACCTCGGCCAGATCCAAACCGGAACTGAAGCATCCGCCCGCGCCATACAGCAACACCGCTGTGACTGTGTCATCGTCCTGAGCGTCGGCGAACGTTCTGGCGAGCTGGGTGACCATCGGGACCGTCAGGGCGTTCTTGCGCTCGGGACGATTGAGTTCTATGTCCAGCCGTCCGCTCTGATGGTGCCGAACGACCACGACATCGCTCTCCGTAGAACTCACAACATGCTCCTCACGAGGCCGTCGAACTGCCCGACGGGAGCAGCCTGCCGTCCCGTGGCGCGTTCGCCGCCTATCAGGGACACGTTGCCTCTCAACCACATTGGTGTGCTCATTGCTTCCTTCCAGAGTCGCTGACGACCGGCTGGTGCCGTCAGGCCAGGTTTATGGACGGCGGTGCCGTCGAACGTTCTGGTTCTTCCTAACTGTTCGGGTGGTGTGCGGCGATCGTGGTTGCGTCGCGTTCGGGGTTGACCAGGATGGTG
Source organism: Rhodococcus sp. P3_B8 (assembly GCF_056402775.1). Taxonomy (NCBI): domain Bacteria; kingdom Bacillati; phylum Actinomycetota; class Actinomycetes; order Mycobacteriales; family Nocardiaceae; genus Rhodococcus; species Rhodococcus sp. P3_B8. The sequence continues at coordinate 25,996 of NZ_JBFUGT010000025.1, read as the reverse complement.
GCGGCGAGTGCGCCGACCAGCATGATGACTCCCACGATGACGAAGCCTCGGCCGTATCCAGCGGCGGTATCGGCGGCGCCGGAGACGAGGGAGCCGATGAGAAGTGGTGCCGCGACACCGCCGAGGCTGTAGATCGCGACGGTGATGGACATGACGGATCCGCGTTGTTTGGCGGGTACTACGTCGGAGAGCAGGGAGAACGCCAGTCCCCAGGCTGCGGTGTTGAGGGAGAACGCGAGCGCGATCAGCACCATTTGAGTGGGTCCGACGGGCAATGTTGTGAATCCGATCATGCACACACCGCCGGCGGCGAGTAGGCCGGCCGCGAACAGGGCGCGGGCGGTGCGGGACGATCGTCCGGCCAGCGAGAGGCGGGTGGAGATCAGGCCGGCGAGGAAGGTCAGGATGACGGCCGCGGCGAAGGGCAATGTGATCAGCAGTCCGGTGGCGTTGGCGCTGTAGTGCAGGCCTTCGCGCAGGTACAGCGGTAACCAACTCACCTTCAACGCGGTCGCCCAATAGGAGCAGAACGAGAAGATCGCGACACCGATCACCGTGGGGCGAGTCCACAGGAGCCGGACGGGCACGGTGTCGGGAAGCGTCACCGCCTGTTTCCCGGTGCCCGCCCCGGCATTGCCGGCGGGTCCTTCACCGCCGATGAACAGCCAGGCCACCAGCCAAATCACTCCGGCGGCCATGAGCACGAGAAACGCTGCGTGCCAGCTGTAGCTCTGGATGATCCAGGTCAGGACCGGGGCGGCGATCAGCGGGCCGAGGGAGGCTCCCATGATGACTACTGACGCCGGTAGTGAACGGCGGGTCGGGGAGAACCAGGTGTGGGCGATCTGCTGGGACAACGCCCCGGCGGGGCCTTCGGCGAATCCGAGCAGCATCCGGCAGGCGAGGAAGACCCCGAATCCGACCGTCGTGGTCATCGGGGCAAGGCTGAGCACCCACAGTCCGACCAGACCGGCGAGGAGCCATCGCGCGGAGATACGGCCGCCGAGGGATCCGAGAACGATCGCGCCCAGGGCGAACAGCCAGAAGAATGCGCTTTGGGCGGTGCCGAACTGTTCGCTGGTGAGTCCGAGGTCGGCCTTGATCTCGACGCCGGCGAGGCTGACGACGACCTTGTCGGCGAAGTTGATCAGCATGAACGCCATCAGCATCAGGGTGATGATCCAGCCGCGCCGGCGAACGCGGGGGCTGTCGAGTTCACGGTCGGCGGCGAGGCCGCCCTCGGTGCGGGTTTGTCGATTCTGTAGGGACACGAGTGCTCCTGGGGCCGTGACGGTGAGGGGTGGGTGGCGCGGTGGCGTGTCAGGTCACGTCAGGGAGTACTCGCCCAGCCGGTAGCGCGCGACGATCTCGTGGCTGTGTTCGCCGAGTTCGGGGACCCGCCCGGCGTCTGCGGTGCGGGGGGTGCTGCGGGAGCGGTAGGGGAGTCCTGGGATGGAATAGGTGTGTCCGTCGGCGGTGCTGCCGGTGGTGAAGATGCCGCTGGCAATCACATCGGGCGCACTGGGAACCTGGTCGTAGGTGCGAACGGCGCCGGCGACGATGCCCACGGAAGTCAGCGCCGTGAGGGCGGCTTCGGTGTCGAGGCCGGCGAAGAAGGGTGTGAGCGCGGCGAGGAGTTCGCCGCGGTGGGCGACCCTCGCCGGGTTGTCGGCGAAGCGGGGATCCTTCGGCAGGTCGGGTCGGCCCGCGAGGTCGCAGAGCTGGGTGAATCGCTGCTCGGTGTAGGCGGAGACGACGATCGAGCCGTCGGCGGTGGGGAAGATGTCGGCGGCCGGTGCCGCGGTCGGTTGCCCGTTACCGCGCCGGTGGGGCGCGACGCCGGTGAGGGAGTATTCGCCCCAGTTCACGCATTGCAGATCGATCGCCACGTCGAGCAGTGAGACGTCGATGTCGTCCCCGAGGCCGGTACGTTCTCGTCGGAACAGGGCCGCCAGCACCGCCTGCGTGACCACGTAGGAGGTGGCGTGGTCGACGAGCGGGAAACCGACCCGTTGCGGGTCTCCGTCCGCCTCTCCGGTCACGGACATCATGCCGGTTTCCGCCTGGGCGGCGATGTCGAGGCCCGGCCGGCGGCGGGAGGGTCCCTCGGTGCCGAAGCCGGACACCGCGGCGAGGACGACGGTGGGATTCAGTTCGCGTATTTCGTCGGCCGACAGGCCTAGCTTTTCCATCACCCCTGGTCGCAGGTTGTGGATCACGACGTCGGCTCGGGCGATGAGGGCCCGCGCGTGGCGGAGATCGTCCTCGGCTTTGAGGTCGAGCACGATCGACTTCTTGCGCCGGTTGTAGGCGCGCATGATGGCCTCGCCGTAGACGCCGATACCGCGCGCCTGGTCCCCGCCGGGGCCTTCGATCTTGAGGACGTCGGCGCCGAGGTCGGCCAGGGTCTGCGCGGCGCCTGGCGCCGCGATGTACTGACCGAAATCGACGACCATGATCCCGGTCAGGGGCAGGTCATCGGGAGCGTACGCAGAGTCTGGCATGGTTCCTCATTCTGTGCCGGTGTGGACCTCGGGGCTGGTGGAGCCGTTCTGGGTCCTCAGCCTGGCCGAATGGGTAGCTGTCGTACCATCGGCGGCTGTCACACTCTTCACGTCGGTAGTGTGTGACCCGTCACACCTAGGAGGCGTTCGATGCGCACCGCGCCCGAGGCAACCAAAGACGATCTGCAGTGCACGATCGCCCGTATTCGCCGGTCGGTGCCGCGGATGGCACGGGCAATCATCGACCGCTACATCGCCACCTCGCCGCTCTACACGCAGACCGCGGTGCCCGAACATTTGCACCGGGAAGGCGCCCAGACCGTTCGATCGCTGCTCGAGGTGTGCCTGCAGTCGATCACCGACGAGTCCATCGACGTCGCCGACACGATGCGCGAGAACATCGAACGCGGCACCGAACGAGTCGCGGAAGGATTACCGCTACGGGAGTACATGCGCTGCTGGCAGATCGGATTCGACGTACTCTCCGAAGAACTGGAACGCGAACTCGGCACCGACCACGGACTGTTCTGGTTCGCATACCGCCGAGCCCATACCACGTTTGACTGCATGTTACGAGAGGTCGTCTCCGCGTACGAGATCCACGCGCACGACCTCATTTCGGCGCAAGACCGAAACCATGCCCCCACCATCGATGCCCTCCTGCGCGGCGACGGGTGGGTGTTCGACGACCCCGACTCCGTCCCTGCCGAACCGAGCATCATGTTGCTGCACATCGGTGACACCCCCGCCGAAGGATCCGGCGACCGGAAGGCCCGATCACTGGCGGCCACACGGAAGGTCCGCGCCGTTCGCGCCCACCTCGCCAGGGCGGTCCCCGGCCTGTGGCTCATCGATGTCCGGCCTCGGCACGCTCGGATTCTGCTGTATCCACCGATCGGGGCTCTCGACCCGCTGGCCGTGGACCTTGCGCGGGTCAGCGGCGCACCAGTGACCATCGCGATCGAGGACGCCACCTCGATCGAGGATCTTCCGCGTGCCGGCACCACGGCCGCCGAGGTACTCGACATCGCGATCCGGTCCGGCCGCACCGGCACGGTCAGCCGAATGGGCGATGTCGCACTTGCGCACCATTTCGCCCACACCAGTGCGTCGCTGCCGGTGCTACTGGAGCGCTGCGCCCCGTTGCAATCACGATCGGACCTGGTGCACACCCTCCGGGTCTATCTGGCCAGCAACCTGGATCGACGGGCCACTGCCGACACCCTGGTGGTCCATCCCAACACCGTCGACAACCGGCTCAACCGCGTCCGCGAACTGACCGGCCTCGACGTACACGTCACCACGGAGCTGTTCACTCTCGCGGTCGCGGTCAGCGCCGCCACCGTTCACCCCGACGCGGGGGCCGACCACCCGCAGTGAATCTGTGATCGGTCACAGATTGGGGCCGGCAGGGGTGTGCGCGCAGACGATTGTTCTGCTGATGTCCGGTGCACAGAATGAGGCGCACGGATCGCAGCGTCGCGGTCCGACACCCACGCCGAGGAGAGCGCCACATGACGGACATCATCGACTACGCCGACAAGGTCTGGAAGGGCGAAGCCAACCAGAACGCCTACCACCACGGAGACCTCCGGAAGGAGGGAATGCACTACATCGCGGAGGGCGCATACATGTGGCCGGCGTTCGGCAACGTCTACGTATTTCCCACCAAGGCTGGTCTTTTCGTGTACGACACCGGCGACCGCCGCACCGCCGAAGACCTCTTCGCAGCCACCCGGCGAATCTCCGAGCAACCGGTGCACACGGCCGTCTACTCGCACGGACACGTCGACCACGTCTTCGGCATGGAACCGTTCGACACCGAAGCGCGCGAGCGCGGCTGGACCCGCCCCACGGTCCTCGCACACGAAAACGTCATCAGCAGGTTCGACCGCTACAAGGAAACCCGCGGCTACAACGGCATCATCAATCAACGCCAATTCCAGGCACCGAACCTGATGTGGCCGGACGAATACCGATACCCCGACGCCACCTTCACCGACCAGACCACCCTCGCCATCGACGACCTGCAGGTGCACCTCCACCACGCCCGCGGCGAGACCGATGACGCTGCGATCGCCTGGATCCCCGACCGCAAGATCCTGTGCTGTGGTGATTTCTTCATCTGGGCCAGCCCCAACGCCGGAAATCCGCAGAAGGTGCAGCGCTTCGCACACGAATGGGCCCAAACCCTGCGGTGGATGGCAGACCTGGGCGCCGAAATCCTGCTCCCCGGGCACGGGCTCCCGATCCTCGGCGCCGACCGAATCCGCACCACCCTCACCGACGCCGCCGAACTCCTGGAAATCCTGCACGGCCGCACCCTCGAGATGATGAACGCCGGAGCGACCCTCGACGAGGTCGTGCACACTGTCACCGCCCCCGCGGAACTGCTCCGCAAGCCCTACCTCGCACCCTCCTACGACGAACCGGAATTCGTCATTCGCAACGTCTGGCGCCTCTACGGCGGCTGGTACGACGGCAACCCCGCCAACCTCAAGTCCGCCGCCCGCGCCGACCTCGCCCGCGAGGTCGCGGACCTCGGCGGCGGCGCCGCCCAACTGGCCGAGCGGGCCCGCGCCCTACTGGCACGAGGCGAACACCGGCTGGCGGGACACTTCGCCCAGATGGCCACCGACGCCGATCCGCAGAGCCGCGACTCACATCAGGCCCGCGTCGACATCTTCGGCCAACTGGAACAAGGCGCCACCTCCACCATGGCGAAAGGGGTCTACGGATGGGCGGTGGCGGAATCGCGGGCCTTCCTCGACGGCAGCGACCACGCGACCGAACTGAAAGCCAAAACAGCCGGCCGCGCGCGATGGGCATTCTGACCTCAGACAATCCCCGTCCATCAGCGGACTCAGGTTCGGTGGATGAGGAACCGGACTACCGGTACACGCTGGCGAACGAACGCACCTACCTTGCCTGGATCCGCACCGCTATGGCGCTCCTGGCTGCGGGTGTGGCTGCCCATCAGTTACTTGCTTTGCCCTCCGGGGCACTGCAGATGACGATCACGATGGTGTGTTTCGGGCTAGCTGCCGTCCTCGCCTCCGGCGCGTATCTGCGCTGGAGGGCCGCGCAGTCGGCCATCAGGCGGAACCTGCCACTTCCGGGCTCCGTCCTCGTGCCCGCTCTCGCTCTCGGTCTGGGGATCCTCACGCTCCTCGCCGCCGGAGCGGCATTGTGGTCGTGATCGGGTCCGCCGACCGGGATCCGGGACTACAACCAGATCGCACGGCATTGGCCTGGCGGAGAACCACACTCTCCGCCGCGGCGGCGACGGTGGCGCTCCTCCACATTCCCACCGTCCACGGTGACCGCGCTGCTTCGCTCAGCTTGGTACCGATGGCGGTGCTGCTGCTCGCGATCACGTACGTCAGCCACCGGCGAGGCCGTTCGCTGCGGCGGGGGACTCAGGGAATGACCGGACACCATGCCGGTCTGATAGCTCTACTCGTAACGGCCACAGCGGTCGCCGCTGCCGCGACCGCAGCCTTTGCCCGATAGCCGCAGTCTCGAAACACAATTCGAAGCACACACTGGAAGGAGACACCGATGCCCGTTGCGGAAGTCGACAACAACCCGCTGTTCGGCGGCACCGAAATCACCGTTGTGGCCCCAGGAATCTTCACGATGGGCCTACAGGGAAATAGCTTGGCCGTAGAAACCGATGAGGGATTGCTCGTCGTCGACTCCGGACCGAGTCCATCCGTGGTTCCTCAGGCACTCGCACAACTCCGCGAACATACCGACCAGACAGTCCGCTGGATCGTCTACAGCCACGGCCACCTCGGCTACAACTACGGTGTGCCAGGGTTCCTGRCCGAAGCCGAGAGACGCGGAGAACCCCGCCCGACGATCATCGCCCACGAGAATGTCGTTCGCCGCTACCAGCGCTACATCGAGACCGCCGGACTCCAGAACCACATCAACTCCCGCCAGTTCCGTCGGCCGATCGAACAGTTCGCGCCGGTGCCGACCCTGACGTTCCCCGACCAAACCTACCGGGATGCAATGACACTCGGCGGCCCGAGCCGTCAGGTGCGGCTATTGTGGGCGCCTTCGGAGACGGACGATGTCACCGCCGTGTGGTTGCCCCATGAACGGATCCTCTACGGGAGCGCCGCAGTCATCGACAGCATCCCGAACATCGGCACGCCCATGCGCACCATGCGGGACGCCGTGCGGTGGGCGAACACCCTCGACAGTCTTGCCGCCCTCAATCCTGCCGTCCTGATCCCCGAGTTCGGATCAGTCATCCACGACGTCGGCGCAGAGCAGCTGGCCGCCACCTCGGCGGCACTTCGCTGGCTGCGCAGAGCCGTCGTGGAACGCCTCAACAAGGGAATGGGCGTCGACGACATCGTGCACGATATCGACTACCCGACCGAACTGTTCGACGTCCCGTGGATGAAACAAGCCTACGGGCATCGGGACTTCATCGTGCGGGACATCGTCCGCTCGGAAACCGGGTGGTGGGACGGCAACCCGACCCACCTACACCCCGCCCGGCCCGACATCGCCGCCAACGCACGCGCGGCAGCGATCACCGACAAGCAGGCCGTGCTCGACCAGGCACACCGACTGCGTGACGCCGGACAGGTTCAGGAAGCGCTGCACGTCGTCGATCTGCTGGCACTCGCGACCGCAGACTTCCCGGAGGCCCACCACGCCCGCACACTTAAATCCGAACTGAGTGCGCTTCTGGCCAAAGACGCACCAAGCTACGTCTCGCGCAGCTTCTATCGAGCCGTGACTTAAGCGGCACCCAGCAAGACGACAGGGCGGAGCCGGTCGAACTTGCGCAGCTCTCGCCCGGCAGATCGACGACCGTCAGCTCGTAAATTCCGGACCCGAACGATCCGGAGGGTTTGATTCCCCCGCTACGATCCATCGACGGGCCCTCGGTGCCGGAAAATTTCAACGTCGGGAACCATACGAACGATGAGCTTTCAGCGGCGAGGCCCACCGAATACGCGACGACGCCCGGGAGAGCAGCCACTGCTCGGCCCGGGCGTCGCGAAACTACGGTGCCGCCGGTCAGCCCACGGACATCGCATCAGCGGCGTCGACCGCGGGGTAGATGGGGTACTCCACACCGGACAGGTACTGGACAGTGCGCACCACCTGGCACGAGTATCCGAACTCGTTGTCGTACCAGACGTAGAGGATGGCGGTGTCGCCGTCGACGATCGTCGCGTTCGCGTCGACGATGCACGCGGCGCGCGAACCGATGAAGTCACTGGACACGGCATCGGTTGCAGCGGTGTAGTCGAGGTTCCGGCTCAGCGCTCCGGTGAGCGACTCCTGGCTGAGATGCTCGAGCACCTCCTCCCTGGTGGTCTCACGACCCAGCTGAAGGTGCAGGATGGCGACGGATACGTCCGGAGTGGGAACGCGGATCGAGTTGCCGGTGATCTTGGCCTTCAGCTCGGGGAGCGCCTTGGCGACCGCCGACGCGGCGCCGGTCTCGGTGAGCACGAGGTTGAACGGCGCTGAACGACCACGACGGTCGGCCTTGTGGTAGTTGTCCAAGAGGTTCTGGTCGTTGGTGAACGAGTGCACGGTCTCGACGTGGCCTCGAGACACACCGAATTCGTCGTCCATGGTCTTCAGCGGCGGGACGATGGCATTGGTGGTGCAGGACGCGCACGACACGATCTGCTCGTTCGGGTCGAGGTCGCGGTGATTGACGCCGTGCACGATGTTCGGGACGTCTCCCTTGCCGGGCGCGGTGAGCACCACCTTCGCGACTCCGGGGCGGAGGTGCTTCGACAGTCCGTCGCGGTCGCGCCAGATTCCGGTGTTGTCGATCAGGATGGCGTTGTCGATGCCATGCTCGGTGTAGTCGAGGCTCTCCGGGTCGTTGCTGTAAATGAACTTGATGACGTTGCCGTTGGCGATCAGCGTGTTGTTGTCGGTGTCGACCTTGATCGTGCCGTTGAACTGCCCGTGGACGGAGTCACGGCGCAGCAACGATGCGCGCTTGGTCAGATCGTCGCTGCCACCCTTGCGGACCACCACGGCACGCAGGTTCAGCCCATTGCCCGAGCCGGCCTTCTCGATGAGCAGTCGAGTGACGAGGCGACCGATACGCCCGAATCCGTACAGGATCACGTCCTGCGGCTGCGCGGGACTCGTCTGGGCGCCGCCGACCAGGTCGGCGAGGCTCCGTGCAACGAACTCTGGGACCGATGCTCCGTCACCGTTGGCGCGATAGGCCATCACCAGCAGTCCGAGGTCGATCTTCGAGGGCCGAAGATTGAGGTGAGTCAGCGCTTCGAGGAAGGGGAACGTCTCCTCGACCGACAGTTCATCGCCGCTGATCTGCCGGGCGAAACGATGGGTCCGCAGGATACTGATGACCGACTTGTTCACCAGGGAGCGACTGTGAAGCAGAATGGTCACCGAACGTCGGCGGTGCAGGCCGCCGATGATCGGGATCATCGCCTCCGCGAGAGCTTCCTCTGAATTCCACTGGGCCAGTTCCACTGTGCTCACTGCGCTTGTCTGCCTTCCCGGCTCATGTGGCGTGTCCTTAGGTGGGATGCCGGCGAGCGCACACCGTTCCACCAGCGGTGACCTGGATCACCGGACCCGGTTTCGCGACTCGCGGACACCGGCGCGCCCGACGCACTCATCATATGGAAGCGTTTCGTCGGGCCGACAGCCGGTCGCCGAAACGTCCGGTGGGACGAGAATCCGGCCACCTGCAAGCACGCAAGCGGTAGCCGTCAGGCAACAGGCCGAGTGCAGGAGGAGGGAGCGGCGGCGGCAGCAAGCAGGCGAGCTGCTGCTGTTATCGTCGGCGGCGGCGGTACTAGCCCCGCGCCATGTCGACGAACTTGGACAGGTGAAGCTGGTGCGCCACGGTGATCGTCGCTGTCGGGCCGTTACGGTGCTTGCCGAGGATGAGGTCGGCCTCGCCGCCGCGGGGGTCGTCGCGTTCGGTGGCGTCGGGGCGGTAGAGCAGGATTACCATGTCGGCGTCCTGCTCGAGCGATCCCGACTCACGAAGGTCGGCGACCTGGGGGCGCTTGTCCTGTCGCTGTTCGGGACCACGGTTCAGCTGGCAGATCGCGACCACGGGAACCTCGAGTTCCTTCGCCAAAAGCTTGAGGCTACGGGAGAACTCGGAGACTTCCTGCTGACGTGACTCGACCTTCTTACCCGAGCTCATCAGCTGCAGGTAGTCGATCACGATGAGCTTGATGTCGTGTTTCTGCTTGAGCCGCCGGGCCTTTGCGCGGATCTCCATCATCGTGAGGTTGGGGGAGTCGTCGATGAACAGCGGCGCTTCACTGATCTCACTCATACGTCGAGCGAGCTTCGTCCAGTCGTCGTCGGTCATCTTGCCGGAGCGCATGTCACCGAGCTTGATCTTCGCCTCCGCCGACAGCAGTCGCATGACGATCTCGGTCTTGCTCATCTCGAGCGAGAACATGACGCTGGCCATACCGTGCTTCACCGAGCACGAGCGCAGGAAGTCCATTCCCAGCGTGGAGTTGTGGGTGGGCACCATCGCGCGACCCGCAAGGTACAGGTGGTCGGCGTTGTCGACCTCGACGCAACGCACGGGGACGCTGTCGACCTTGCGCACGTCGGTGATGAATCGCGAATCAGAACGGACGGTGCTGCTACTTGCGCGACGCTCCTTGTGGAGCAGAGCCTTCCGTGGGAGTCCGAAAACTTCGTCATCGGTTGCGAATGTCAGGGTGTAGGCAGTCGACGACGCCTCCGTGCGACCGCGCACCTTCTTTGTGCTCATCTGGCAGCGGTAGCCGAGGCTGACGATCAGCTCCTGCGCGTCACGCACCAAACGCTCACTCGTAACGGAGAATTGCACGGAACCACCGGCCGTCACAGTGCCGTCGGTATCCAGCAAACCAGCAAGAACCCAGCGGCGCTGCAGCTCAGATCCGCGCAGGTACTGGACGGGAATGTGCTTGTTACCCAAGACCCCGAGGGTCCGAAGTCGCGCCTGTAGGGTGCCCACCTCGTTCCGGCAGGTCTGGCAGAGCCTCAAGCCGATCGAAGGCCCGCCGCAATGTGCACAGGTCGGAGCCGGCACCGGATCCGACATGAAACGCGCCTTGCCGCCGCAAGACTGACCACAGGTGCGCACCTGGCTCGTGAACGGCACGAACGATTCTCCGCACACCACGCAGTCGCGGGGAGCGGTCGGAGCCTCAGGTGCCAACTGCAAGCTGTATCGCAATTTCGCAGTCGTCGACGGAACCGCGACCAAGCCTTCCGCCTCGATCAGCATGATGATCTCGGGGTCGGCACACGTGATCTGAGCAGCCGCCGAAGTGCCGTCACCGAGCCACGCTCCGAGCGCGTACGGAGGCACCAGCAGGTCCTGTGCAGGCAACTCGAGCGGTTTCGCATTGGTGACCGAATGATTCACGCGCGCATCCACGGTAGAGCAGCGGAGTGTGGCGGCGATTTCGGCAGTTGTGCGGACTTCCGCGAACGTGCCCTGGTTCTTGTATCGGTTGTAGCCGGTGGCGGCCTGCTGCGCGGACCGCCGAGATGCCCGCGTCTCCGTCAACCACTGATGCTGCTCGTCGGCGACGAGGACGGTGCCGTCGGAGAACTCGACCTCGTAGCAGGGCCGGCCGACCATGATGTCGGTGGCGGCGACGACGCGGGTGGGCTTGCCGTCGGCGTCGATGAGGTGGTCGCCGACCTGGACGTCGCCCATGGTGGTCCAGCCGGTGGGTGTGGCCAGGGGAGTGTCGAGGGCGAGCGCCTTACCCACACCGGGTCGGGCCGCGACGATGATCATCTGGCCGGGGTGGAGGCCGTTGGTGATCTCGTCGAGTTCGACGAAGCCGGTGGGCACACCGAGGGAGATGCCGCCGCGGCTGGCGATGGAGTCGATCTCGTCCATCGTGGGCTGCAGGAGCTCCTCGAGGGGGACGAAGTCCTCGGTGGTGCGGCGTTCGGTGACCTCGAAGATCTCGGCCTGCGCGCGGTCGACGACCTCGGCGACGTCCTGACCGTCGGCGCCGGTGTAGCCGTACTGGACGATGCGGGTGCCGGCGTCGACGAGGCGACGCAGGATGGCCTTCTCCGCCACGATCTCGGCGTAGTAGCCGGCGTTGGCGGCGGTGGGGACGGTCTGGGTGAGCGTCACCAGGTAGGGCGCTCCACCGATCCGACGGAGCTCGCCCCGGCGATCCAGCTCCGCGGACACCGTGACCGGGTCGGCGGGCTCACCGCGGCTGTAGAGGTCCAGGATCACGTCGTACACCGACTGATGCGCGGGACGGTAGAAGTCGCCGGGACGGAGCACCTCGAGCACGTCCGCGATGGCGTCCTTGCTGAGGAGCATGCCGCCGAGCACCGACTGCTCCGCCGCCATGTCCTGAGGTGGCTGCCGGCCGAACTCTTCGCCGGGCTCCGCGTCAGGCGGACCCGGGTATTCGGAACGGCCCCGATCGTCTACTACAGCCACTCGACCGACCTTCCCCATCACTGTTGCGCCACCCCGGGAAATACTTCCCGGTGTTGGTGCCCCGAACTCTTTGTACTCGCCCCTACCGACAACCTTCGCAGGCTGTTCGCGGCAGCCGGCGTCGTGATCGCGAGACACGCCGGGACGACGTTAGGGATTAGCTACCCGGTGTTCAAACCAGCCTGTGTACACAGCTGGGGACAAATTGTGGAAACTGCTGGGTACGTTTGTTAACCCCATGGGGATAACCTGAGGATAAGTGCACATCACAATCCCAAAAACCCAGATCAGAGCCGTTTTTTGGTTTCTCACCACTGTGGATGAAAACCCGTTCGGCGTGTCTTTCGCGTTGACGACTCGGGCGTGTTGAGTTGGTCGCCCCTGCGTGGCAATATGATTCACCTCACAGATCGTCGGCGGGGCGGCTAACTTCCAGACACAGCTGGAAGCCGCTCCTCTGCGTGCTTCACACCAGTGAAAACGGGTTCGAGAGGGCGGCTGCGAGCCGGAATCGACAAGCACAGACCCCCCACACGCCGAGGCGTCCGGGGGGCCTGTGAGTGAACGAGTCGACTAGGCGCCGACGACGTTCAGGTGGAACTTCGCAACCACGTCGGGGTGGAGGTTCACGACGATGGCGTGCTTGCCGGTCGCCTTGATGTGAGCCTTCGGCAGCTCCAGATTGCGCTTGTCGACGACGGGTCCACCGGCGGCCTTGATGGCACCGGCGACATCGGCGGCGGTAACCGAACCGAAGAGCTTGCCCGAGTCACCGGCGGTCTTGACCGACAGCGAGATGTTCTCGAGGCCCTCGATGGCGTCCTTGAGCTCCTTGGCGTGGTCGAGTCCGCGCACGGCGCGAGCTTCCTGCGCACGACGGATGCCCTCGACCTGCTTCTCGGCGCCACGGGTGGCGACGATGGCCAGGCCGCGGGGCAGCAGGTAGTTGCGGCCGTAGCCGTCCTTGACCTCGACGGTGTCGCCAGGCGCACCGAGGTTGTCCACGTCAGCGGTGAGGATGAGCTTCATGTCTTTCCTCCCTTTCCTTAGCGAGCCACGGTGGCGTAAGGCAGCAACGCCACCTCACGTGAGTTCTTGACGGCAATGGCAACGTCGCGCTGGTGCTGGACGCAGTTGCCGGTGACACGGCGCGCGCGGATCTTGCCGCGGTCGCTGACGTACTTACGCAGAAGCGTCGTGTCCTTGTAGTTGATCTGCGTGTTCTTCTCTTTGCAGAAGATGCAGATCTTCTTCTTCATTACCTTGTCGCGCAAGGGCGGCTTCGGCATTAGTTTGCTCTTTTCTGGATGTTCCGATCAGGTACGGATCAGAACGGGGGTTCGTCGCTCCCGCCACCAGAGCCTCCGAAGGAGCCGGACGCCTGTGGCGCGCTGCCCCACGGATCATCTCCGCCGGTGTTGGATTGCGGACGTCCGCCGCCCGATCCGCCGGAGGAACCGAAGCCACCGCCGCTGCCGCCACCACGGTTGGCCTTGTTGACCTTGGCCGTGGCGTACCTCAGCGAGGGGCCGATCTCGTCGACCTCGAGCTCGACGACAGTGCGCTTTTCACCTTCACGAGTTTCGTACGAACGCTGCTTGAGCCGGCCGCTCACGATCACTCGCGAGCCACGGGTCAAGCTCTCCGCGACGTTCTCGGCTGCCTCGCGCCAGATGTTGCAACGCAGAAACAGTGCTTCGCCGTCTTTCCATTCATTGGTCTGACGGTCGAAGGTGCGGGGCGTGGACGCGACAGTGAAGTTCGCGACCGCGGCACCCGCGGGGGTGAATCGAAGCTCCGGATCAGCCGTCAAGTTTCCGATGACGGTGATGACGGTGTCGCCTGCCATATGGTTCCTCCTGCAGAATGTGGAGTTCGGTTGGGCACGAGCCTAGGGCTGGTGACCGACAGAAATCACTTGTTGTGGCGCAGAACCTTCGTACGCAGCACCGACTCGTTCAGACCGAGCTGACGGTCGAGCTCTGCGACGGTGGCGGGAGTAGCGCTGATGTCGATCACCGCGTAGATGCCTTCGCTGTGCTTCAGGATCTCGTAGGCGAGACGACGCTTACCCCAGACATCGACCTTGTCGATCTTGCCGCCGTCCTGGCGAACAACATTGAGGAACGTATCCAGCGAAGGAGCAACAGTGCGCTCGTCCAGGCTGGGGTCAAGGATGACCATCAATTCGTAATGACGCATAAGACCTCATCACCTCCTATGGACTAGTGAAAACGGCCACGGACTGTCCGTGGCAGGAGGGTCGTTGCGTCAGCAACCTTTGCAGGTTACACGACGAGCCCCTGACCAGCGAAATCAGGCCAGCCGGTGTGACGCCGGGAACCGTGGGGTACGCCGACACGATGGCAGAGGACAAGAAATTCCGACAGGGCGACGAGGTGGAGTGGAACACCCACGGCACCACCACGTCGGGGACGGTCGAGGAGAAGATCACCGAGGACACCGAGGCGGCGGGCCGCACGGTGCGGGCGTCCGAGGACGACCCGCAGTACCGCGTCGTCAGCGACAAGAGCGGGCGGGACGCCGTCCACAGACCCGACGCCCTGCGCCGGCCGAGCGACTGACCTCCGCACCCGCGGCGTTTCCGCTTCGCACGTGGAGGCCCGCGCACCCTAATGTGGATTCATGCATATCGGAGCTCGGCAGCGGTCGCCGATCACGGCGCTCGTCGTCGGGTTGGCGGGCCTCTCCATGCTCGCCGGCTATCTGCAGAAGGCGCGGTGCGCCGGGGCTCCGTTCGACGGCGTCGGGCGAAGCCTGATCTTCGACCGCATCAAGGACACACAGGTCTGCTACTCCGACATCCAGTTCCTGTGGCTCGGACGCGACGTCAACCTGCACGTTTTTCCCTACGTCACCGGGGGAATCAACGCCGACGGCATCCTCACCGGCGGCACCGTGGAGTACCCGGTGCTGAGCGGTGTGCTGATGTGGCTCGGCGGCATCGGTTCACACACCGACGCCGACTTCCTGCTGCACTCGGCGCTGATCCTCGCCCCGTTCGGCCTGCTCACGGCGTGGATGCTGGGACGGCTGGCCGGCTGGTGGGCGCTGCTGTGGTCGGCCACTCCGCCGCTGGTGCTGTATGCCTTCCACAACTGGGAACTGCCCGTGGTCGCGACGTCGGTGGCCGCGATCTTCGTCATGACACTCGAACGGATCCCCCTCCGCGCCCGTGCTGTCCTCGCGGCGGTGCTCCTCGCCGTCGGCTTCTGCCTGAAGGTGTATCCGGGTGCGTTCGTGCTTCCGCTGATCGCCTACGTCCTCACTCGGAACGGCACCGCCGGGCGGCGTTACGACGTGCGCGGCGCGGTGATGGTCGCGGTGGCCGCGATCACCACCGTCGTGGCGGTGAACCTGCCGTTCGCCCTCATCTCCTACAGCGGGTGGCGGGCGTCGTTCACGTTCCAGGAGAACCGTCAGGCCGACCTCACCACCAACTCCATCTGGTACTGGGGCCTGAGGCCGCTGTTCGGTCCGGTCGCCGACGACGTCCCGCTCCCCGCGTACGACCAGACGGTGAGCCTGCTGTCGCCGCTCCTCGTGTGCGCGGCGTTCGCGATCGCCCTGCGTCTCGGCTGGCTGCGGTTCCAACGCGACGGCGCCTACCCGTGGATCGCCGTCAGCGCCGCCATGCTCTGCGGATTCCTGCTGCTGCACAAGGTGCATTCGCCGCAGTACACGTTGTGGCTCATCCCCTTCTTCGTCCTGCTGCGCGTCCCGTGGGGGCTCGTCGCGGCGTATCTGGTGGCCGACCTGTCGATGGGGATCGGCGTCTTCAAATACTTCGGCGCGCTCGCCGCCCAGACCGACGCGTCGACGTTCGAGGTTCTCGTGAAGTTCGGGGTCTGGGGCCGCGCGGGACTGCTGGTGGTGCTGTTCTTCGTGTTCCTGCGCGCCGCCCAACGACATCCGCCCGTCCGCGGGCGCACCGGTCCCGAATCCGGCCGGCGGCCGGTGCTGAAATCTCCCGAGCCGGTGCGATGAGCGAATCCTGGTTCGCGCACCCCACACTGACCGGACGGCACGTCCGACTCGAACCGCTGGGCGAGGACCACGTCGACGGCCTGCTGGACGCCGCCGACGACCCCCGCATCTTCCACTGGACGTCCGCCGCCATCGCCGATCGCGACGACGCGGTGGCGTTCGTCCGCACCGCCGACGAGGATCCGACCCGCCTCGCGTACGCGCAGATCGACATCACCACCGAGCGGATCGTCGGCTCGACGTCGCTGTATCTGATCGACCCGAAGAACCGCAGCCTCGCGATCGGGCACACCTGGCTGTCCCGTTCCGCGCAGGGCACGCTCATCAATCCGGAGGCGAAACTGCTGTTGCTGCGGCGGGCGTTCGAAGACCTCGGCGCGGTCCGCGTCGAATGGCACACCGACGAACGCAACGCCCACTCCCGCGGCGCCATCGCGAAGCTGGGGGCCGAGTTCGAGGGAATCCTTCGCAAGCACCGACGTCGCCGCGACGGAACGTGGCGCAACACCGCACTGTTCTCGATGATCGACGAGGAGTGGCCGCGCATCTGCCCCCGACTCGAGGCACGAGTCGAGGGCTGACACGGTCACGTCACGTCACGTCACGTCACGCGACGGGTGCGGTGGCTGTCACTCTCTTCACGAACTCGACTACCGCCGAGCGCATTTCGGCACTGCGCGGAACCGCCCCGGACATCCAGAACGCGCCGTGCATCAGCCCGTCGAAGCGGATCGCCTCGGTGTCGACCCCCGCCTGCCGCAACGACTCGGCGTATGCCTCCGCCTCGTCGCGGGCCACCTCGTTCTCGGTGGTGAGCACGAGGGCCGGCGGCAACCCCTCGAGACCGCCGGCGCGACTCGGAACCGCGTACGGGTGCTTCGCATCCTCGGGGGAGGACAGGTAGTTGCTCCAGAACCAGTCGAGGTCCCCGGCGCCGATCACGTACCCCTCGGCGAACTCCGTCTTGGACGGGAGGTCCGCGTTCGGATCGATCACCGGGTAGATCAGCACCTGCCCCCGCAGGCGCGGTCCGCCCTCGTCCCGGGCCCGCAGCGCGGTGACGGCGGCCAGGTTGCCGCCGGCGCTGTCACCCATGACGACGACGTTGCCGGGGTCACCGCCGTAACTTTCGACGTTGTCGGCCACCCACTGCAGGGCGGCGGACGCGTCGTCGGCGGCGGCCGGGAACCGGTGTTCCGGCGCGCGGCGGTACGTCGCGGCGACGACGATCACGCCCGCGCCGTTCGCGACCGCCCGCGCCGGTTCGTCGACGACGTCGATGTCGCCGGCGACGAACCCGCCGCCGTGGAAGTACAGAACCACCGGGTGCGGCGCCCGGCCCTCCGGCACGTAGACCCGCAGCGCGATCTGCGCTCCGCCGCTCTCGTAGTGCGCTTCTTCCACCCGGGCGACGGGTTCGGGCGGCGCCTGCAGTCCGGTGAACGTCGCCACCACCGCCCGCGCCTCCTCCACGGTGCTGTGCTCGAAAGCCTTCAGCCCCTGCGCCTGTAGTCCGGCGATCAATTCTGCTGCGTGTGCGTCGAGTGCCATGTCGGTCTCCTTCGTAGGGGGTTTGGGGTCAGGACACGGTGGAGGCCA
This sequence comes from Rhodococcus sp. P3_B8, assembly GCF_056402775.1. Taxonomy (NCBI): domain Bacteria; kingdom Bacillati; phylum Actinomycetota; class Actinomycetes; order Mycobacteriales; family Nocardiaceae; genus Rhodococcus; species Rhodococcus sp. P3_B8. Next base: position 8,416 of record NZ_JBFUGT010000025.1, on the reverse strand, counting down.
CGCGGGCCTCCGCCCGGGAGAGTGCAAAACCGGAGTAGCCGCCTGCCACCACCTCGTCACACGTCGCCCGGTAGGTGGGGGCGCCGCCGAGGTAGACCATGCAGGCACGAGGCTTGCCGGGAATGTTCGCGCCCATGTACCACGAGTTCGTCTCCGGCAGCAGGGTCTGGTTGGCGATGTCGTTGGTCAAGGCACCCCAATCGCTTTCGGCCTGCGCGGTGGGCTCGATGACGTCGAGGTCGCGGCGGTCCAGGTAATCGATCGCGTCGGTCGCGAAGTCGACGTGGTCCTCAATTGCGAGGGGCATGTTGTAGAGCACCGACGGCGACTGCGGTCCGGTGATGAGGAACAGGTTCGGGAACTCGTTGACCATGATGCCGAGGTAGGTCTTGGGTCCGTGCTCCCACTTCTCGGCCAGCGGCAGACCGCCGCGACCGCGAATGTCCATGGCCATCAGCGGACCGGTCATCGCGTCGAATCCGGTTGCGAGGACGATGGTGTCGACCTCGTAGGTGCGGTCACCGACCCGGACTCCGGTTTCGGTGATCTCGTCGATCGGCGTGGACTTCACGTCGACGACGCTCACCGAGTCGCGGTTGAACGCCTCGTAGTAGTTGGTCTCGAGCGGGGGACGCTTGGTGCCGTACGCGTAGCCCGTCGGCGCCAGCGTCGCGGCCTTCGCCGGATCCTGCACGCGCTCGTGGATCCGGTCCCGGATGTAGTCGGCGATCGTGTCGTTGGCCTTCTTGTCGAACAGGATGTCCTGGTAGGAGTCGATGAACAACCGGAACCCGCCGGCGTTCCAGCGCTCGTCGAACGTGCGGCGGCGCTCCTCGGCATCGACGGCGAGCGCGGACGGCTGCACCTGAGTGAACGGGACGCCGAGGAAGTGGTTGCGGGCCGCGTTCCGCACTTCCGCGTAGTTGCTCTTGATATCCGCCACCTCGTTCGGGTCGATCGGACCGTTGCCGAGGGGGGTCGCGAAGTTGGGGGTGCGCTGGAAGACCACCAGTTCGGCGGCGTCCTCGGCGATGAACGGGATGGCCTGAATGCCGCTGGCCCCGGTCCCGATCACGGCCACCCGCTTGCCGGTGAAGTCGGCGCCCTCACGCGGCCAGTTTCCGGTGAGCAGCACCTCGCCGCGGAAGTTGTCGATACCGCCGAACTCCGGTGTCTTCGGCACCGACAGGTTGCCTGCCCCCGAGATGAAGTACCGGCTGCGCACGACGGCGCCGTCGTCGGTGCGGACCGTCCACACGGAGTTCTCGTCGTCCCAGTGCACGCCGACCACGCGGGTGTCGAACGTGATGTCTTTGCGCAGGTCGAAGCGGTCGGCGACGTGTTCGAGGTAGCGGAGGATCTCCGGCTGTCCGGCGAACTTCTCACTCCACTGCCATTCCTGCTGCAGGTCCTCGTCGAACGAGTACGAGTAGTGGACGCTCTCGATGTCGCAGCGGGCACCGGGGTACCGGTTCCAGAACCAGGTGCCGCCGACGTCCGAGCCGGCTTCGAACACCCGCGTCGACAGCTTCATCGTGTCGCGCAGCTTGCGCAGCGCGTAGAGGCCGGCGAATCCGGCACCCACGACGACGACATCGACGTCGGCAGAAGAAATGGGCTTTGACATGGTGTTGAGCTCCTCGAGGCGATGGGTTCCGGCCGGAGTCGAGCGGGCAACCGGGGTATGCCAACGACAATGACCCACGTCACATCACCCCCACACCGGGTAAAACACCCCCTCGGTTACCTGTGTTGTCCGTCACATTCGATGGGGGTAGGTTTCGTTCCACACCTGGCCACCGGACACGGGAGAAATCCACTGACTCGCTCGAGAGAACTCACGAGGTCGATGACCAGCTTCGTCGGCCGGCGCCGCGAGATCGAGGAAGCCCGCGCACGACTGCAGCAATCCCGGCTCGTGTCGCTGCTCGGTGCCGGCGGCGTGGGCAAGACGCGGCTGGCCGAGGAACTCGCGGTCCGCTCCGCGCGTGCCTTCCGCGATTCCGTCCGGTGGATCGACCTCGCGCCCGTCCGCGATCCCGCCGCGCTGCCCTCCGCGGCCGCGGCCGCCCTCGGCGTCACCGACCAGTCGAGCCGTGCGGTGATGGACAAGGTGATCGACCAACTGCAGTCCCGACATATGCTGGTCGTCCTCGACAACTGCGAGCACCTACTGTCCGCGGCAAGCGAATTCGTCGGTGCCGTCCTCGCCTCGGCGCCGGAGGTCCGGATCCTCACCACGAGTCGCGAACCGCTCGGGATCGCCGGCGAATTCACGTACCTCCTTCCGCCACTGAGCACTCCGGGTGAAATCGAGGACTGCCGCGCCGCGGACATCGCCCCGTTCGAATCGGTGTCGTTGCTCGTCGAGCGCGCGCAGGGCGTCGTCGCCGACTTCCGCCTCACCGACGCGAACGCCCCCGCCATCGCGCAGCTGTGCAATCAGCTCGACGGGATCCCGCTCGCCATCGAACTCGCCGCGGCCCGGCTGCGGTCGCTGTCCGCGTCGCAGCTCGTCGAACGACTCGACCAGCGTTTCGCACTCCTCACCGGCGGTGACCGGGCGGCGATGCCCCGCCAGCAGACGCTGCGCGCCCTCATCGACTGGAGTTACGAACTGTGCTCGGGCACCGAGCGGTTGCTGTGGTCGCGGCTCGCCGTGTTCCCCGGAAGCTTCGATCTCGAAGCCGCGGAAGCCATCAGCGGGTTCGGTGCGTTGTCGGACTCGCCGGTCATCGACGTCCTCGACCGCCTGGTCGGAAAATGTCTTGTCACCGTGGACCGTTCGACCGAGCGTCTCCGCTACTCGCAGCTGATGACGGTGCGAGAGTATGGGCACGAGCTCCTCGAGCTGAGCGGGGAGCGCGACGAGCTGTATCGGCGACATCTCGAGCATTATTCGGAGCGTGCCCGCCGGTCGTCGCTCGACTGGTGCGGGCCAGGACAATCCGAGATCCTCGCGGAACTGCGGATCGACCACCCCAACCTCGTGGCCGCCCTGGACTGGGCCCTGCACGACGACTCGCAGCGGGCGGCGGCCGCGGAACTGGCCGTCTCGCTGCGGTACCACTGGATCGCGGGCGGCAACCTGTCCGACGGGAGGACCCGGCTCGAGCGGATACTGCTACGGCTCACCGAACCCACCCGGGAACGGGGCGACGTGCTGTGGGTGACCGCGTGGACCGCGCTGATCCAGGGCGACCGCGACGCCGCGCGCGAGCACCTCGACGAGTGCACGGCGATCGCGACCACGCTCGGTGACGAACGACTGCGCGCGCACGCCGACCACTGGGCGGGGATCCACGCCGTGTTCTCCGGCCGCCCCGACGACGCCATCGGACTGTTCCGTGATGCCATTGCCGTTCACCGCGCCGTCGGCGACACGGCCTCGGTGCTGACCGCATCGTTCGAGATGGGCATGGCGCAGACCTACGACGGGCGACTCGACGACGCCCTCGAGACGTGCCGCGACGTGATCGCGGTGGCGGACGTGCACGGCGAGAAGTGGAACAAGGCCTACGCCCTGTGGGTTTCGAGCGTCGCGTACTTTCACCTGGGCCGGGACGACGATGCCGTCGATGCCGCCCAGCAAGCATTGCGGATCCAACGCGACTTCAAGGACAAGATCTGCACGGCCCTGTCGATCGAGGTGCTGTCGTGGGTGGCCACGTCGAGCGGTGACGCGAACGCGGCGGCGAGGCTGTGCGGCGCCGCGAAGGGCGTGTGGCATCGGCTGGGCACGTCCGTCGCGGCCTTCGGCCCGCACATCACCGACGACTCTCTCTCGTCGGAGCGCACCGCGGCCCGCATCGTGGGACCGGACGAGTTCGCCCAGCTCGCAACGCCTGCGGTCCGGCTCACGATCGAGGAGGCCGTCGACCTCGCACTGGGAACCCCCACCGAGCACAGGGCACCTCGCGCCGAGGCGTCACCGCTCACCAAACGGGAACAGGAAATCGCCGGCCTGCTCGCCCAGGGCCTCAGCAATCGGCAGATAGCCGAGTCGTTGGTGATCTCGCGGCGCACCGTCGACGGACACGTCGAGCACATCTTCGACAAGCTGGCCGTCAGCTCCCGCACGCAGGTGGCGGCGTGGGTCGCCGCCCGGGCTCATCCGCCCGCCGTGGAGACCGGCCGATAACCGGACCGTTACCGCCCGCCGCGCGAAAGGCACTGCACAGTCGGGAATCTCGACGGTCTATACTCCACCTCGTCGCCCACGGTCGTGGGCTCCACCACGGGGAGGCAACGCATGACGTCGCAGCAGCAGGACACCTCGGCGGACCACAGCGGGCCGCTGGCACCGCCGCCCGCCAGCAGTCTGCCGCTGGCCATTGTTGCGATCATCGCGTTCGTGCCGTTCGGCATCGTTGCACTGCTGCGCTCGCTCACCGTCCACCGACTGTGGGAGCGGGGCGAATACGACCTTTCGGTGCGCGCCGCCGCGGACGCCCGACAGTGGTCGATCCGCGCCATCGCCCTCGGCCTGTCGATCGCGGTGTTCGCGGTCGGGGCGGCGCTGGTGCTGTCGAAGCCCTAAACGCTGTGAGCGGGAGCCGATTCTACCGGCGGCCGCGGCCGTAGCCAGGCGGGCAGCCACCGCGGCTGCGCATCGGGCGCCTGGTCGAGCACGCCGCCCACCGGATCGTCGATGAAGCCGTATCGCACGAGGTCCTCGCCGGGCCGGTAGATCTGGCGGATGATCAGCGCGCAGATGACCACGACCGCAATGTCGCGGACCACCACCGCGGCGGTGAACCACTGCTCGGGGAGTCCCTTGTTGGACACGCCAAGGTAGTAGAACATCCGCGGCACCCACACCAGCGCGTCGATCGTCATCCAGGCCAGCAGGATCCGCCGGTGCGGGAACGCGAGCACGGCCAGCGGGACGAGCCACAGCGAATACTGCGGGCTCCACACCTTGTTGGTGAGGAGGAAACCCGCGACCAGCAGGAAACACAGTTGGGTCAGCCGCGGCCGTCGCGGCGCCGTCAGCGCGATGTACCCGATCCCGACACACACGAGGGCGAACAGCAGGAACGACACCGCGTTGAGCACGGTGGGCGCCTGACCGGCCGACAGGATCCCGTCGAATCCGGTCCAGCCCGTGAACGACGAGATGACGTTGTAGACGGAGTCCGGGTCGGCGCCGCGTTCGGAGTTGAGCCGGAAGAATTCGGCCCATCCGCGTGGGAACAGCAGGGCGATCGGCAGATTGACCGCCAGCCACGCGCCGATACCGGTCAGCGCCGTCACCGACCACTCACGGACCCTGCCCGTGCGCAGGCACAGCACCAGCAGAGGTCCGAGGAGCAGCAGCGGATACAGCTTGGCGGCACCACCGAGCCCGAGCAGGATTCCGGCGAGAACCGGCCGTTTCCGCGACCACGCCAGCAGCCCACCCGTAGCGAAAGCCGTTGCGAGGGGATCGAAATTCGTGAACACGTGCACGATCACCAGCGGGGACACTGCGATCAGCGCGGCATCCCAGATGCGCCGTCCGGCCAGCAGCGCACTCGCCCAGACGGTGACCAGCCACGCCAGCGCCAGACCGAACGCGACGACGTTGAAATAGATCGCTACCTGCAGCGCACCGGGCAGCCAGTGCACCGCATCCCACGACTTCGCGATCGTCATCGCGCCGTACTGGTAGAGCCCGGAGATCACCGGGTACTCCATGTAGCGGCGCTGGGTCTGGCCGTTGCCGGCGTCCTCCTCCCACCACTTCTTGTAAGGGAAGGCGCCCTCGTTCAACCGTTCCGCCCCGTACAGCGGGACCGTGTCCGAGTAGCACATGGCGACGTACTGCCGGCTGCCACTCCAGTCGAGCCCGAGCGCGCCGTTCTCGCCGACCGGCGCCTGCTGAATGCACGGCGCCTTCGCGAACCAGCCGAGCGCGAGAAACACGATCGCCAACAACAGAATGGCGCGCATCGGCGTGAAGAACCGGCTGCGCCCGACGACCGCATGCCGTCCGACCGGACCACCGATCACCCCGGAGAGGTCGGCGGTCAGCGGGTCGGTGCGCCCGGGAAGGTCCCGCCAATCCGCGGAACGCCGATCCTTCGCCAGCGGCGCGGGCGAGACGAATCCCGTCTCACCCGCGTCGCGGACGGCGTGCGCGTCAGGGTTGTCGGCCACTCCGCGAGGCTACCGGTCGCCGTTAACGGGCCGGAACCTGCTGTTGGCCGTTGCCGTTACCGGCGTTCGGCGGCGTCGTCGTCTCCGGTTCCTCCGGAACCGCCGGGGCCGCGGTGGTCGGCCTCGGTGCCAGACCCGGAATCGGAATGGTGATCCCGGGCAGGATCTCGACCGGCGACGGCGTCACGACCACCGGCGGCACGAGCTCCGTCGGCAGCTGGAACGTGCTCGTCGGCGGCGCCGACGTCTTGGTCGGTGCCGGTGCCGAATAGGCGGGGATACCCGACTGGCCACCGATCGCACCCGGCTTCGGGAACTTCTCGACGTCCGTGCCCTCGAGGGCGCCGTCCATCGTGTCCTTCCAGATGTCGGAGGGCAGACCGGAACCGTAGATCATGGCGCCGCTGCTGTTCTCCAGCGCCTGACCGTCCGTGGTGCCCACCCAGACCGCCGTGGACAGCGACGGGGTGTACCCGACCATCCAGGCGTCCTTGTTCTTGCCGGTGTCACCGAGCTGCGCGGTACCCGTCTTTGCCGCCGACGGGCGTCCGCCCGCCAGGTTGTGGCCGCGCGAGTACCCGGCGATGGGTTCCATCGCCGACGTCACGTTGTCGGCGACGTCCTTGTCGATGCGGTCCTCACCGGTGTCACCGCCGCGGTCGAGCAGGACCGTTCCGTCGGCGCTGACGACCTTCTGCACGAAGTGCGGCGCGTGGTACGTACCCGAGGCGGCCAACGTGGCGTACGACGACGCCATGTCGAGGACCCGCGACTGGTACTGGCCGAGCACGATGCCGTTGTTCGGACCGCTGCCGTCGGGCTCGGTCAGCGACGGCCCGACGCCGGGGATCTCCTTCGGGATGCCCGCCTTGTGGGCCATCTCGGCGATCGCCTGCGGTCCACCGTCTAGTTCGAGTTCCTGACGGTAGAAGCTGGTGTTCAGCGAACGCTTCAGCGCCTCGGCGATCGTGCAGGTGCCGCAGCCCTCGCCTTCGACGTTGCTGATGGTGATGCCGTTGACCGTGAGCTCCGAGCTGTCGTACATCTGCGACAGCGGAATGCCCTGATCCAGGGCCGCGGCGAGACCGAACACCTTGAACGACGAACCGGTCTGCAGTCCCGCGTTCGCGAAGTCGTACCCGCCGCCGTCCTCGCCGCCGTAGTACGCGCGCACCGCGCCGGTCTTCGGATCGACCGACACGACACCGGTCCGCAGGTTCTCCGGCTCACCCTCCATGTTGGAGCGCGCCGAATCCACCGCCGCCGCCTGGGCGACGGGGTCGATCGTCGTGGTGATCTCGAGACCCTCGGTGTTGAGCAGCTGCTCGCTGATCCCCGCCTCACCCAGCTCCCGCAGAACCTGGTTCTTGATCAGGCCCTCCGGCCCGGAGTCCTGGTTGCCGTTGTCGACCTGCGCGATCGGCACGTACGGCGGGTACTGCATCACCGACCGGGCCGACTGCTCCAGAGTTCCCGCCGACACCATGCCGTCGAGCACGTAGTTCCAGCGCGCCTGCGCACCCTCCGGGTTGTTCTCCGGATCGAGCAGCGACGGCAGCTGGATCGACGACGCCAGCACCGCGCTCTCCTCGACCGTCAACTGGTCGACGGGCTTGTTGAAATACGCCTTCGACGCGGCCGCGATGCCGTACGCACCACGCCCGAAGTAGATGGTGTTCAGGTACGCGGCGAGGATGTCGTCCTTGGACCACTCGCGGGCCATCTTCGACGAGATGACGAGTTCCTTCATCTTTCGCGTCAGCGAACGCTCGGAACCGACCATCGTCTTCTTGACGTACTGCTGCGTGATGGTCGAGCCACCGCCGGCGCTGTCCTTGCCCAGGACGTTGTCGCGGGCGGCACGCGCGAACCCACCGATCGAGAAGCCGGGGTTCGAGTAGAAGTCCCGGTCCTCGGCAGCGAGCACCGCGTCACGAGTGTGCTTCGGGATCTGGTCGAGCGTCACCTCGGTGCGGTTGCCCTCCGGCGGCACGACCTTGCTCAGCACCGACGTTCCGTCGGATGCGTAGATCGTCGCCACCTGGTTGGTCTTGAGGTCGCCGGGCCGCGGGACGTCCTGGACGACGTACGCCGCCATGAACAGCAGGATCGGAATGATCAGACCCATCGCGACGCACGCGTACGCCGTCCGGCGAACGATCTTCCACCGCGACTTCTTCACAGCCGTCTTCTTTCCACCCTKGGGCGGTTCGCCACCGCGGCCGCCGCCGGTCTTGCGACCGTTCGACGGCGGAGGTCCCGGCGGGCGCCCCCC